>JAFECO010000140.1 GCA_018242085.1 Pseudomonadota bacterium | reverse complement strand
ACGCCCGCCAGGGCGAAAGCCGCTATCTGGTCGAACCCAATCTCAAGGAAAGCAAGGGCGGGCTGCGCGACCTGCAGACGCTCTATTGGATCGGCAAATATCTCTATCACGTGGACGATGCATCCGACCTGATCAAGCACAACGTCTTCACCGCCGACGAATACCGCATCTTCCAGAAAGCGGAAGCCTTTCTCTGGAATGTGCGCGTTCGTCTGCATTACTTGTTGGGCCGGGCGGAAGAACGCCTGTCTTTCGATGTGCAGACGGGGCTGGCCGCGGCGCTGGGTTATTCCGATCCCGAAAAGCCCCGCCGGGCGGTGGAAGCCTTCATGCGCAGCTACTTCCTGGTGGCGAAAGACGTGGGCGATCTCACCCGCATCTTCATCGCCGCCTTGGAAGAGCAGCATAAAAAGCCCAAAGCCGCGCTCACCCGGATGCTGCCGGGCTTCTTGAAGCCGCGCGAGCCCAGCGACGATTTCTATGTCGAGAATGGGCGGCTGACGGCGGGCCCGCAGGCTTTCACGCGCGATCCGGTCAATATCCTGCGCATCTTCCAGATGGCCGACGAAAAGAATGTCGATATCCATCCCCATGCCTTGCGCACCCTGACCCGGTCCCTGGATCTGATTACCGACGAGCTGCGCGCCAATCCGGACGCCAACCGGATTTTCCTGGAAACATTGACCTCGCGCCACAATCCGGAATGGGCGCTGCGCATGATGAACGAGGCAGGCGTGCTGGGCCGTTTCGTGCCGGCCTTCGGCCATGCGGTGGGCCTGATGCAGTTCAACATGTACCACCATTATACGGTGGACGAGCATCTGATCCGCGCCGTGGGCGACGTCGCCTCGATCGAACGGGGCGAGCATAGGCACGACAACCCCCTCTCCACCGACGTGATCAAGCGCATCCAATCGCGCGCGGTGCTCTATTGCGCCATTCTCTTGCACGATATCGCCAAGGGACTTCCCGGCGATCACAGCGTGGTGGGCGCGGAGATCGCGCGCGAACTTTGCCCGCGGCTGGGCCTTTCACCGGCCGATACCGAAGCCGTGGCCTGGCTGGTGAAGAACCATCTGGTGATGAGCGACACCGCCCAGCGCCGCGACCTCACCGATCCCCAGACCGTGCGGGATTTCGTCGCCCAGGTGCAGACGCCGGAAATGTTGCGCGTCTTGTTGGTGCTCACTGTCGCCGATATCCGCGCCGTGGGGCCGGGCGTGTGGAATGGCTGGAAGGGCCAGCTGTTGCGCGAACTCTATCACGCCGCCGAACAGTTGATGGCGGGCGGCGATCAGGCGCCCGCGCGCGGCGCCCGTGTCGAAGCCGCCAAGGCAGCACTGGCCGAGCGGCTGGCCGATGTGCCGGACAGGGAACGCGAACAGTTATTGGCGCGGCATTACGACAGTTACTGGCTGGCCTTCGACACCGAGGAGCAGGAACGCCACGCCAGGCTGATGCTGAAGGCCGACCGCGCGGGCGATCTTCTCACCGTGGCGGCCTTGCCCAGCGCTTTCCGCGACGTGACCGAGATCGTGCTCTACACCCCTGACCATGCGGGCCTGTTCTCGCAATTCGCGGGCGCCATCGCCATGTCCGGCGGCTCCATCGTCGATGCCAAGGTCACCACCACGTCCCACGGCTTCGCGCTGGACATTTTCTCGGTGCAGGACATGGAGGGCCTGGCCTTCGACGATCCCGACCGGCTCCAGCGGCTGAAACAGACCATCGAAAAGACCGTGCGGGGCGAGATCTGGCCCCGCCGTGCCTTGACCGGCCGGCGGCCGCTGCGGGCCAAGACCCATGCCTTCACCATCACGCCCAAGGTTCATTTCGACAATGAAGCGTCCCAGCTCGCCAGCGTGATCGAAGTGGAAGGACTGGACCGTCCCGGCTTCCTTTATGACGTGACCCAGGCCCTGTTCGAATGCGGGCTGTCGATCTCCAATTCCATGATCGCCACCTATGGCGAGCGGGCGGTGGACGTTTTCTATGTCCGCGACGGCTTCGGTCACAAGATCCGCCACCCCGACCGCATCGCCGCCATCACCGAACGGGTGGAAAAGGCCCTGGCCGGCAACCCTTGAAGGCGCGGGACGCCCAAGGCATAAACCCGCCCCAAGGACAGGATCTATGACACATAAACCCCTCGTACTTTCGGGCATGCAGCCCACCAACACGCTGCATCTGGGCAATTATCTGGGCGCGCTCAAGAATTGGGTGCGGATGCAGAACCAGATGCCCTGCCTGTTCTGCGTGGTGGACATGCACGCCATCACCACCGATGCCGCCTATGGCAAGCCCGAAGAACTGACCCGCGCCACCCGCGAAGTCGCCGCCGCCTATATCGCCGCCGGCGTGGATCCGGCGCGCACGCCCGTCTTCAACCAGGGCCAGGTGCCCGAGCATGCCGAACTGTCCTGGATCTTCAATTGCGTGGCGCGGCTGGGCTGGATGGATCGCATGACCCAGTTCAAGGAAAAATCCGGCAAGCACAAGGAACGCTCGTCCGTCGGGCTCTACACCTATCCGGTGCTGATGGCGGCGGACATCCTTGTCTACAAAGCCACCCATGTGCCGGTGGGCGAGGACCAGAAGCAGCATCTGGAGCTGTCGCGCGACATCGCCCAGAAATTCAACAATGATTTCGGCGTGCCGGATTTCTTTCCCCAGCCCGAACCGGTGATCACGGGCGCGGCGACGCGGGTGATGAGCCTGCGCGACGGGACCAAGAAAATGTCCAAGTCGGAGGAAAGCGACCTGTCGCGCATCAACCTCACCGACGATGCCGAGGCCATTGCCAACAAGATCAAGCGCGCCAAGACCGATCCCTTGCCCCTGCCCGACAGCAAGGAAGGCTTGAAGGACCGGCCGGAAGCGGAAAACCTGCTCAATATTTATGCCGCCCTGGCGGACGAGGACCGCGACCGGGTGATCGCGGAATTCGCGGGCCAGCAATTTTCCGGCTTCAAGCAGAAGCTGGCCGACCTCACCGTGGCCAAGATCGGTCCCGTGACGGCCGAGATGCGCCGGCTTCTGTCCGACCCGGCCGAGATCGACCGCACCCTCAAATCCGGGGCCACCCGTGCCCGCGCCATCGCCGTTCCGGTGATGGACCAAGTCCGGCGCCGGGTCGGCTTCGTCCAGTAGCGCAACTGCCGGGCGGCTTTGTCGCAACCCTAACGCCGTCTTCCGCGTTAGGGTGCTGCCATGACGCTGGACCCCGTTATCCTGTCGCGTCTTCAATTCGGCTGGGTGATCGCCTGGCACATCCTGCTGCCTGCCTTCACCGTGGGCATCGCCTCCTATATCGCCTTGCTGGAAGGCCTCTATTTCTTCACCGGCAAGGAGATCTATTTCCGCATCTCCAGCTTCTGGATCCGCATCTTCTCCATCGCTTTCGGCATGGGCGTGGTGACGGGCGTGGTGATGCCGTTCCAGTTCGGCACCAATTGGAGCCGCTTTTCCGACATCACCGCCAATATCGTCTCCCCGCTCCTGGCCTATGAAGGCCTCACCGCCTTCACCTTGGAAGCCGGCTTTCTGGGTGTGCTGTTGTTCGGCCGCAAGCTGGTGCCGCAATGGGCGCATTTCTGTTCGGCGCTGCTGGTGGCCTTCGGCACCTTGTTGTCGTCCTTCTGGATTCTTTCCACCAACAGCTGGATGCAGACCCCCGCCGGCTATCGCATGGTGGATGGCCGCTTCGTGCCGGTGGACTGGCTGGCGATCATCTTCAATCCGTCCTTTCCCTATCGCCTGGCCCATACGGTGGACGCGTTTTACGTCACCACCGGCTTTGTCGTGCTGGCGGTAGGCGCCTGGTTGATCCGCCGGAAGGAATTCGCCTCCGAAGGCAAAGTGATGCTCACCACCACGCTGGCTTTGCTGGCGGTGCTGGTGCCGCTGCAGGTGCTTCTCGGCGACATGCATGGCCTCAACACATTGCAGTATCAGCCCGCCAAACTGGCCGCGATCGAAGCCCATTGGGATCGCGAGGCCCGCGCGCCACTCACTCTGTTCGCCATTCCCGACCAGAAAGCCGAGACCAACCACGCCGCCATCGATGTGCCGCTCCTGGGCAGCTTGATCCTCACCCATGACGTGAATGGCATGGTGCCGGGCCTGAAGGATTTCCCGCCCGAAGATCGCGCCCCCGTGGCCGTGCCCTTCTTCGCGTTCCGCATCATGGTGGGCCTGGGTGTGCTGATGCTGGCGCTGGTGGTGCTGGGCTGGGCGCTGCGGTTCGGCGGCCGGCTGTTCGACAGCGATTGGTTTCTCAAGACTCTCATCTGGTCCGGTCCCATCGGCTTTCTGGCGGTGCTGGCGGGCTGGACCACCACCGAAGTGGGCCGCCAGCCCTGGACCGTGTATGGCCTGCTGCGCACGGGCGATTCCGTCACGCCGTCGCTCACCGGCAGCGACGTGCTGATCTCGCTGGCGGGTTACGCCGTGGTCTATCTGATCGTCTATCCGGTGGGCGTCTGGTTCATGGCGCGGGCGATCCAGCGCGGGCCCGGCGATATCGCCGTGCCGGTTGGCGGCGGACGCCCGGCAGCTCCGGTGAAAGCTCCGCCGGGATTGGAGATGCCATGAGCATCGTGCCGGTCTGGACTCTGATCCTGGGTGCGGCGGTGTTCTTCTATGTCGTGCTGGATGGTTTCGATCTGGGCATCGGCATACTCTACAATTTTGCGGGGAGCCGCGGCGACCGGCAATCGATGATGAATTCCATCGCCCCGGTTTGGGATGGCAACGAAACCTGGCTGGTGCTGGGCGGACTGGGATTGCTGGCCGCATTTCCCGTGGCCTTCGCCATCATCCTGCCCGCGGTCTATTTTCCCATTCTGGTGATGCTGCTGGCGCTGGTGTTTCGGGGCGTGGCGTTCGAATTTCAGTTCCGCGACGCCGAGCACCGGCATTTCTGGGACCATGCTTTTTCCATCGGCTCGGCGGTGGCGACCTTCGCCCAAGGCATCGTGCTGGGTGCTTTCATTCAGGGCTTCGATGTGGAGGGCCGCCATTTCGTGGGCGGGTCCTTTGATTGCTTCACGCCCTTCTCGCTTTTCACCGGCCTGGCGCTGATGTGCGGCTACAGCCTGCTGGGCGCCTGCTGGCTGATCCTGAAAACCGAAGGCGCGCTGGCGGAACGCGCGCGGCGCTGGGCGCGGGCGGCCTTCCTGGGCACCTTGGCGGCGGTGGGCGTGGTCAGCCTATGGACGCCCTTCATCGATCCCGACATCGCCCGGCGCTGGTTTTCCTGGCCCAACATCCTGTTCCTGTCGCCGGTGCCCCTGGCCACGGCCGTCACCGGCCTTTTGTGGTGGCGCGCGGTGGCGAAAAAACAGGAAGTGGCCCCGTTCATTTACGCGATCCTGCTCTTCACCCTGGCCTATCTGGGCATCGCCATC
>JAFECO010000013.1 GCA_018242085.1 Pseudomonadota bacterium | reverse complement strand
GTCGACGACATCGCCGATGACGGGCTGGGCACGCGGCCGGAACGTCATGAGAAGCTGGAAGCCTGGCGCTACGATCTGGACGCGCTGTATGAGGGCCAGACGCCGCCTCGCGTGAATTTCCTGGCGTCGGCGGTGGCGCAGTTCGGTCTGCGCAAGGAAGATTTCTTCACCATCCTGGACGGGATGGATATGGACGTGACCGAGGACATCGTCGCGCCCGATCTTCCCACCCTGGATCTTTATTGCGAACGGGTGGCGAGCGCAGTGGGGCGCCTGTCGATCAAGGTCTTTGGCATGGACGAGGGGCCCGGATTCGAGCTTGCCCATCATCTGGGCCGCGCCTTGCAGCTGACCAATATTTTGCGCGACATTGACGAGGACGCGGATATCGGCCGCCTCTATCTACCCCGCGAATATCTGTTCGCGGCAGGATTCAAATCGCTCGATCCCAAAATGGTGGTGTCGGACCCGCGCATCGATGGCGTCTGCCGCGCCGTCGCGGCCATGGCGCATGATCATTACGACAAGGCTGCCGCGATCCTGGCCAAGAAGCCCAAGGGACGGATCGCCACCCCGCGCCTGATGGGTGCCGTCTATGGCGAGATCTTGAAAGCGACCGAAGCGGCCGGCTTTGCTCCGCCGCGCCATCGCGTGTCCCTGTCGCGGGGCAAATTGCTGTCGCTGCTGCTGCGCATGGGCTTGGGGTAAGCCATGGCGCCGGACGCGAAATCCCGCCGCGCTTTTGTGATCGGCGCGGGCGTTTCCGGTCTTGCCGCGGCCACGCAATTGGCTGCGCGCGGCATGGCCGTGACCCTGTTCGAGGCGGCGGGGCAGGCCGGCGGGCGTTGCCGCTCTTACTATGATCCGGCCATGGATCAAGTGATCGACAATGGCAATCATTTGGTCTTGTCGGGCAATGGCGCTGTCGTCCGCTACCTGGAACGCATCGGCGCGCGGGGCGCTTTGGCCGGGCCGCGCCGGGCGGTTTTTCCGTTCACCGATCTGAAGACCGATGCGCGTTGGGTGCTGCGCCTGAATGGGGGGCCGCTGCCCTGGTGGATCACCTCAAAGGCCCGCCGCGTTCCCGATACCAAGCCTTCGGATTATGTCACCTATGGCAAGCTGATGTTCGCCGGCCGCAAGGCCACGGTGGCCGAAACCGTCCCGGTGAAGGGTGCGCTGTGGGAGCGGCTGATGCGTCCGCTGCTGCTGGCGGCTTTGAATACCGAGCCGGAATTGGGATCGGCCCAGCTTGCCGGCCAGATCATGCGCGAAACCCTGGCGCGGGGAGGACGGGCCTGCCGTCCGCGCATCGCCACGCCGACTTTGGCTGCGGCCTTCATCGATCCGGCGCTGGCCTTTCTGGAAAGGAATGGCGCCAAGGTCGAGATGGGCAAGCGCCTGCGCAATCTGGTGCTGGGAAATCGCGGCGTGCTGGCCTTGGAATTTTCCGACGTCACGGTGCCGCTCAGCGAGCGCGATATGGTGGTATTGGCGGTGCCCCCCTGGGTGGCCAAGGAACTGGTGCCCGATCTGACCGTGCCCACGGAATTCTGCGCCATCGTCAACGCGCATTTCCGCTTTCCCGCGCCCAAGGGCACGCCGCCCATCATGGGCGTGGTTGGGGGCACGGTGGAATGGATCTTCGCCTTCGAGGATCGCATCTCGGTCACCGTGTCCGGCGCCGACGCCATTGTCGACCGGGACCGGGAAGACCTGGCTCGCACTTTGTGGAGCGAAGTGTGCCGGGCCTTGCGGATCGATGCCGAACTGCCAACCTGGCAAGTGGTCAAGGAAAAGCGCGCCACCTTTGCCGCCACGCCCGGCGAGGATTTGAAGCGTCCGCCCGCCAAGACCCAGTGGCGCAATCTGGTGCTGGCCGGCGATTGGACCGACACCGGGCTGCCTGCCACCCTGGAAGGGGCCGTGCGTTCCGGCGATGCGGCGGCCGCTTTGGCGCTCCGGCGCGGCGGCTTATAGTTGCGCCGATGAACCAGCTCGCTCCCACCGACTTCGCCGAAGTGGAAGGCGCCATCCGCGCCGCCACCGACGCCATCCTGGCCCAGCAGCGGCCGGACGGTCATTGGGTCTATGAGCTGGAAGCGGATGCCACCATCCCCGCCGAATATGTGCTCTTGGTGCATTATCTGGCGGAAGAGCCGAACCTGGAGCTGGAGCGCAAGATCGGGGTCTATCTGCGCCGCATCCAGGGCGCGCATGGCGGCTGGCCGCTTTATCACGAAGGCGCGTTCGATATCTCCGCCACGGTGAAAGCCTATTTCGCGCTGAAGATGATCGGTGACGATATCGACGCCCCGCACATGAAGCGGGCGCGAGAGGCGATCCATGCCCGGGGCGGCGCGATCAAGGCCAATGTCTTCACCCGCATTCTTTTGGCGCTCTATGGCGAAACCGGCTGGGCGAATGTTCCCACCGTGCCGGTGGAATTGATTTTGCTGCCGCGCTGGTTTCCCATCCATCTGTCGAAGATGAGCTATTGGGCCCGCACGGTGATCGTGCCCTTGCTGGTGCTGGCGGCCAAACGTCCGCTCGCGCGCAATCCGCGGGGCGTGCATGTGGCCGAACTCTTCGTGCCCGGCGTGCCGGCCGCAAGCCCGCGCGCGCCGCATCAAAGCGCGGGCTGGTCGGCTTTCTTTGGCGCATTGGACTGGTGCCTGAAACGCTTCGAGCCCTTCTGGCCCAAGGGCCTGCGCGCGCGCGCCATCGAAAAATGCCGGACCTGGACGACGGAACGCTTGAACGGCGAAGATGGATTGGGCGCGATCTATCCCGCCATGGCCAACAGCGTGATGATGTATGACGTGCTGGGCTATGCGCCCTCGCATCCTGACCGCGCCATTGCCCGCACTTCGGTTGAGAAGTTGCTGGTGATCAAGGATCACGAAGCCTATTGCCAGCCTTGCGTCTCGCCGGTGTGGGATACCGCGCTGGTGGCGCATGCATTGCTGGAAACCAAGGACGCCAGAGCCGAAGCCGCTGCCGTGCGGGGGCTGGAATGGCTGGCGCCTTTGCAGGTTCTGGATGTCAAAGGCGACTGGGCGGACGAAAAGCCCGATGTGCGGCCGGGCGGCTGGGCGTTCCAGTATCGCAACGATTATTATCCCGACCTCGACGATACCGCGGTGGTGGTGATGGCGATGGACCGGGCCGCCAAATCCGGCATCTCGCCGCAATATAAGACCGAGATCGCGCGCGGCGCCGAATGGGTCGATGGGCTGCAGAGCCGGGACGGCGGCTGGGGCGCCTTCGACGCCGACAATTCCTATTATTATCTCAACAATATCCCATTCGCCGATCATGGCGCGCTGCTGGACCCGCCCACCGAGGATGTCTCGGGCCGCTGCGTGGGCATGATCGCGCAATTGGGCGGCGACAAGATGCGGCTGGATGCGGGCATCGCCTATTTGCGCAAGACACAGCTGGCGGATGGCTCCTGGTTTGGCCGCTGGGGCGTCAATTATATCTATGGCACTTGGTCTGCGCTGGCGGGATTGAATGCGGCGGGTCTCGCACCGGACGACGACGCCATGCGCCGCGCCGCCGACTGGCTGGTCCAGATTCAGAATCCGGATGGCGGCTGGGGCGAGAATTGCGACAGCTACAAGCTGGATTACAAAGGCTATGAGCCCGCGCCTTCCACCGCGTCCCAGACCGCCTGGGCGCTGCTGGGCCTGATGGCGGCGGGCCAAGTGGATCACCCGGCGGTGGCGCGCGGTGTTGCTTACTTGAAGCGCACACAAGGCGCGGAGGGGTTATGGACTCAGCCGCATTACACGGGCGGCGGGTTCCCGCGCGTCTTCTATCTCAACTATCACGGCTATCCGAAATTCTTCCCCCTCTGGGCATTGGCGCGTTATCGCAACCTCAAGACAGGCAATTCCCGCCGCGTCGAGGTTGGGCTTTGAGGATCGTCGAAGCGTGACCATTCTTGCTGTCACGGGTCTGAAGCGCGAGGCCGAGATTGCGGGCGGGCCGGGCGTGGTGGCGGTGGCGGGGGGCGGCGATGCCAGCCTGGCGGAAAAACTGAATGCCCTGCATGGCGATATCCAAGGCGTGATTTCCTTCGGCCTAGCGGGCGGCTTGTCGCCGCTTCTGAAGGCGGGCGATGTCGTCGTCGGCGAGGGCGTTCAGATCGTGCACGCGCGCCTTGGCGACCGATCCAAAAGCCCGGAAACGATCCATTGCGACGAGCGCTGGCGCATCGCGCTCACCGCGAAGCTTGAAGGGGCTTTTCAGGGGCCGGTCGCCGCCAGCGATGCGATCCTGGAGGATGCCGAAGCCAAGGCCGCGCTGTTTGCCGCCACCGGCGCGCTGGCGGTGGACATGGAAAGCGCCGTGGCGGGCCGCTTCGCTGCCGCGCGCAAATTGCCGTTCGCCGTGCTCCGGGTGATTTCCGACGATGCGCGCCATGTGCTGCCCGCGGCCGCCCTGGTGGCGATGAAGCCGGATGGCGGCATCGCGCTGGGTCGCGTGCTGGTCTCTCTGATCGGCAATCCGCTGCAGATACCGGCCCTGATCCGCACCGCCCGGACGTCCGGGCGGGCGTTCAAGCAGTTACTCCGCTGCCGCGGCCTCTGTGGTGTCGGACTTGCCGGCCTTGATCTGTGACATCTTGTGCTCGACATGGCGGGAGAACACGAACTCCGCCGGGCGCTGATGTGACAGGTCGATATCGGGCGCCATCGGGCCGTCGGTCTTGATGCCGCGCATCAGGATCGGCAGCATCTTGAGCGGATGCTTGATCGCATCGGTCGCGGCAGTGCCTTCGAAGCCGCAATGGACCATGCAGTTGGCGCACTTCTCATACTTGCCGACGCCATACTTCTCCCACTCGGTGCCTTCCATCAGTTCCTTGAAGGTCTTCACATAGCCTTCGCCGAGGAGGTAACAGGGCTTCTGCCAGCCGAAGACCGTGAGCAGCGGCATGGACCAGGGCGTGCACTCATAGGTCTGATTGCCGGCCAGGAAGTCCATGAACAGGGAGGAGTTGGTGAAATCCCAATTCTTGCCGCCATTGCCCCGCGCCAGGATGTCCCGGAACATGTTCTTGGTGCGCTCGCGGTTGAGGAAATGCTGCTGGTCGGGCGCGCGCTCATAGGCATAGCCGGGCGACACGGTGATGCCGTCCACGCCCATCGCCATCACCTCGTCGAAGAATTTGGCGGTACGCTCCGGATCGGCGCCATCGAACAGGGTGCAGTTGATCTGAGTGCGGAAGCCCTTGGACTTGGCCAGCTTGATGGCGGCCACGGCCTTTTCATAGGTGCCGTCCAGGCAGACCGACTTGTCATGCGCCGCCTTGTCGCCGTCCAGATGGATCGACCAGGTGAAGTTGGGGTCGGGCTTGTACTGGTCGATCTTCTTGGCCAACAGCAGCGCGTTGGTGCAGAGGATCACGAACTTGTCGCGCTCCAGATAGCCCTGAACGATCTTGGGCATGTCGCGGTGGAGCAGGGGCTCGCCGCCGGCGATGGACACGGCGGGGGCGCCGCATTCGTCGATCGCGTCCATGCATTGCTGCACCGAAAGGCGCTGGTTCAGAATCTCGTCCGGATAGTCGATCTTGCCGCAGCCGGCGCAGGCCAGATTGCAGCGGAAGAGCGGCTCCAGCATCAGCACCAGCGGGTATTTGCCGCCGGACAGATGCTTCTTCATCACATAGGCGCCGATCTTGGCGGCCTGTCTTATCGGAAGACCCATGTTAAGCCCTCAATTCGGCCGGCAGGCGGAACTCGATATGTTCCTTCTTGCCGTCCATCTGTTCGACTTCGACGTCCTCGATTTCGGAAAGCGCCTCGATGACATGGCGCACCAGTTCTTCGGGCGCGGAGGCCCCGGCGGTCAGTCCCACCACCTTCATGCCGCGCACCCATTCGGGTTTCAATTCGCTGCCGTCGGCGATGAGATAGCTGGGAATGCCTTCCTCGATGCCGATTTCGCGCAGGCGGTTGGAATTGGAGCTGTTCTTGGCGCCCACCACCAGGATCACATCGGCGACCTTGGCGAGTTCGCGCACCGAGGTCTGGCGGTTCTGGGTGGCGTAGCAGATGTCGCTGGTTTCGGGTCCGACGATATCGCGGAAGCGGTTCTTCAAGGCCACGATGATGCCCTTGGTGTCGTCGATCGAAAGCGTGGTCTGGGTGATATAAGCGACCGGCTGATCGACCGGCAGCGGCAGCGTGTCCACATCCGCTTCGGACTGAACCAGATGCACCGGCGCGCCGACCTGGCCCATCGTGCCTTCGACTTCCGGATGACCGGCATGACCGATCAAGATCAAGGTCCGGCCATGCGCGACATAGCGCTTGCCTTGATTGTGCACTTTGGAAACCAGCGGGCAGGTGGCGTCCAGCACCGGCAAGCCGCGCGCGGCGGCGGTCTTGACCACCGATTGCGGCACGCCATGGGCGCTGAACACGGTGACGGCGCCTTCGGGCACTTCGTCCAATTCCTCGACGAAGCGCGCGCCCTTGCTCTTCAGGGTGTCGACCACATGCTTGTTGTGCACGATCTCATGGCGCACATAGACGGGCTCGCCATACTTATCGAGCGCCTTTTCCACGATATCGATGGCACGCACCACGCCTGCGCAGAAGCCGCGTGGTTGAGCAAGAATGACTCGCATTGTTCTTCCTTTGCGCCGCGGGCCATCCGGCCAGGGCGCCATGTCAGGGCACGACCGCAACGCAGCAAAGCCAGTTTCCCGCATCGGGGGGACTGAAATCAACCCCTTCGGGCTTGGGGTCGGAACTCCCGCTTTTGCCTTGTCTTTTCCGGCCGACCAGATTGTCGCATCCTGGGGGCGAAAGCCGGATCAGGCTGGATTCTGGGGACCAAGCCAGCCATAGGGCATCGCATGGGGAACATGGACACGACCAAGGGTTTCAACAAGGCCTCGCTGGCGGCTCTGCCGCAGGCCATTACGGCCAGCGCCACGGCGGTCGATTCGGTGCTGGAGACCGTATTGCCCCAGCCGCACGGCCCCCAGGGCCGGGTCCAGGAAGCCATGCGCTATGCCACTTTCGCGGGTGGCAAGCGCCTCAGACCCTTCCTGGTCCTGCATTCCGCCCGGCTGTTCGGGGTGGACGACGCCCATAGCCTCAGGGTCGGGTCCGCCATCGAAGTGCTGCATACCTATTCCCTGGTGCATGACGATCTGCCCTGCATGGACGATGACGATCTTCGCCGCGGCCGGCCCACCACCCATATCGCCTTTGACGAGATGACGGCGGTCCTGGCGGGCGATGCGCTGCTCACCATCGCCTTCGAGATTCTTGCCGATGCCAAGACCCATCCCGATGCCGATGTGCGGATCGCCCTCATCGCCCGCCTGGCGGAAGCGTCCGGCCATGACGGCATGATCGGCGGCCAGGTGATCGACATGCTGGCGGAAGAAAGCTTCGGCCTTGAGGATGTGGTCAATCTGCAGCGGCTGAAGACCGGCCAGCTGTTCGAATTCTCCTGCGAGGCCGGACCCATTCTGGGAAAGGCCACGGCCGAGGATCGCGCGCGCCTTCGGGCCTATGCCCGCGAGATGGGCGTGGTGTTCCAGATCACCGATGACCTTCTGGACGTGACCTCGACCGCCGAAAAGACCGGCAAGGCCGTGGGCAAGGACGCCGACATGGGCAAGGCCACATTGGTCACCTTGCTGGGGGTGGAGGGCGCCCGCGCCGAAGCCGAACGCCGCGCCAAGGCCGCCATCGCGGCTTTGGGCAAGCATGCCGAACGGTCGCCCGAACTTTCAGGCCTGCCGCTTTTCCTGCTGGACCGGGAATCCTGACCGGTTTATCGCCCGATTTTTACCGGATTTTCGCCAGGATGGCGCAGCATATTTGCCCGCTCGTGCGTTTTAGGGCACGAGGCTTACGCGATTTCGACGAGGCATTGATGACCAATCGTACAGCGCGGATTCTTTCCCTGGTTCTCTTGATGTCCGCCGCCGCCGTGCCGGCGCGGGCGCAAAGCGCCGATCCGGCCGCCGCCGCCGTGCAAAATTTCTATGACGCCTTGGTCGCCAGCATGAAGTCCGGCGGCACCGTCAAAAGCCGCTACGAAAAGCTGAAGCCGGTGGTGGAACAAGATTTCGATCTGGCCGGCATGACGGCCTTGTCGGTGGGGCCGAGCTGGTCGTCGATGACACCCGCCGATCAGAAGGCGCTCATCGATGCGTTCGAGCGCATGACCATCGCCAACTATGCCAGCAATTTCGACAGCTTCAGCGGCGAGAAATTCGCTGTCGACCCAACCGTGACGGAACGCGGCGACAACAAATTCGTCAAAAGCACGCTCAAGCCCACCAGCGGTGCCGCCATTCCTTTCAACTACCGGGTTCACAATGCCGGGGGCAGCTGGAAAATCGTGGATGTCTATCTGAACGGCAATATCAGCCAGCTGGCGCAGAAGCGCTCCGATTTCGGGGCGACGTTGCAAGCGTCAGGTCCGCAAGGTCTCGCCAAGAAAATCAACGCTCTCGCGGACCAGACTTTAGGTTAGTTGGCCCCCATCTGTCCGCCACGCGGGCAAGCCCGCTAACGGACATCTTCCCCCGCCAATGGCTTCGCCATGCGGGGGAAGAAAGCTAAAGCCAAGACGATCTAGCGCTTGTTGAAGCTTCTCAGGCCCGCCTCATCCGCGCATGCAAAGCATGCTGGGGTGGCCGTAGCACCGATAAGGTGCGAAGGCCGGAGGGGGCCAAATTAAATCAGTTTTTCATGCGCCCGGTGTTCTCGCGCCGGTGGAGGCCCTAATAATGCCGGGCTCACGAAAAGTGTCGAGATCAGGGTCCAGAACAGGGAAATCATCAGCAATTCGCCCATGCTGGCGGTGCCGGGATGGCGCGACAGCCAGAGCGTGCCGAAGCCCGAAGCCGTGGTGGCGGCGCTGAAGATCACCGCGCGGGCCAGGCTGGATTGCAGGAGATTTTTCGCGCCCGCCCGCCACGCCACCACGAAATAGATGTTGAAGGCGACGCCGATGCCCAAGAGCAGCGGCAGCGCGATGATGTTGGCGAAGTTGAGCTGCAGATTCAAAAGCACGCAGCTTCCCACTGTCAGAAGCCCCGCCAGGATCAGCGGCACCAGGGTCATCAGCACATCGGCGGTCCGGCGCAGCACCGCGATCAGCAGGATCACGATGGTGATGAAGGACAGGACCCCGGCCCAGACAAAGGCTCGCACGATGGTACGGCCGGATTCGCGGATCGAGATCGGCGCCCCGGTGGCATCGGGTGCGACCTTGAGCACGGCATTGCTGAATTCCGACAGCCGGCCTGGATCGTTGCTGGTGTCCTTGGGAAAGACCTGAACCCTGGCGGTGCCATTGGGCGCGATCCATTCCGCCCGCATCGCGGCCGGCATCGTGTCCAATGTGACATGCGTCGGCGTCAGCGCGTCGGACAATTGCTTGAGCATGGTCTTGAGGCCCGGAACCAGGGCCTCGGTGGCGCGGGCGCGATTTGCCGGCGAACCGTTCGCCAGCGCGTCCAGCGCCGCGGCGAGGGTGCGGGCATGGGATGCGGGCGCATCGCTCTGATCCTTGGCGGCGTCGCGCAATTTGGCGGCGGTGTCCTTGAAGCTCGCCACGATCTCCGCATCGCTTGGCGCGGGCTTCACCTCGAAGGGATTGAGCGTGGAATCGAGCAGTCCATTGGCATCGGCGATCAGCGCCAGTTTCCGGTCCTGGTCCTCCGGCACGAAGCTGGACAGGGTCAGGGCCTGCGCGACTTCCGGGAGCCGCGAGAGGCGGGCGCCCAGCGCATCCGCGCCGGCAGATGAGGGGGCGGTGGCGTTGATGGTGTTGGGCGAGGTCTGCGGGTTCTTCATCAGGTCGAACAAGGTCGAAACCGATTCCACTTTCGGGCTGCGCAGGTCCAAGGGATTGGAATCGAAGCGCAGGAAGATGGTGAGCATCAGGCAGATCAAGCCCGCCCCGGCTGCGATCCTCAGCACCGCGCGGCGATGGCGGGTCATGAAATCGTCCACCACGGCCAAGGAATGAAAGCCCACATCTTCGGCTTCGCCCTTGGGCCTCAGCAACATCAGCAAAGCGGGCAGCAGGGTGATGGAGACCAGGAAAGCCACGACCATGCCGATGCCGGCGACAAAACCCAGTTCCGCGACGCCCGTATAATTGGTGGGAAGGAACGAGAAGAAGCCGACCGCCGTTGCGGCCGCCGCCAGCGCCAAGGGCAACCCAACGCTGCGGCCGGTATGGCACAAGGCTTTGGAAAGATCCGGGTGGTGAAACCGTTCGGCGCGATAGCGCACCGAGAATTGAATGCCGAAATCCACTCCCAGCCCCACGAACAGGGCGATGAAGGCGATGGAGATGATGTTGAACACGCCGATGAAGATCAGGGCCAGGCCCATGGTGATCGCCAGGCCCACCACCAGGGTCGCCAGGATGGCCAGGATGATCTTGAAAGAGCGCAGCGCCAGCCACAACGTCGCCAGCACGCCCGCCATCATCGCCGCCGCCATCAACCAGGCGCGATCGGTCAGGGTGGCGAATTCCTCGTCCGACAGAGGCACGTCGCCGGTCAGGCGGATTTGCACGCCATGTTCCGGCGTCAGGTTCAGATCGCGGGCCGCGGCGCGGATGGCGGTGCTGGCGCGGGCGCCCGGCTCCAGGGCATCGAAATCCAAAACCGGTTTGACTTCGATGAAGCGGCGAAGCTCTTCAGGGCGTGGCGCGCTGCCCGTCACCAGCGCACGCCAGGAAAGGTAGTCCGTCCGGCCTTGCGCGGCCGCGCCAAAGGCCTGGCCAAGCCGGGTCATGGGAACATCGATGTCCGACAATTTGGCCTGACCCTGGGAAACGCCCAGGAGCACCGTCCCCAGACTGTCCATCACCCCCCGCAAGGACGGGTCGGAAGCCAGCGCCCCCAGGAAAGGTTGGGCCTTGAACAATTGCTGGGTGGTGGCCTCGACATCCTTGAGCGGCAGAAAGAGCAGGCCGTTGTGATTGAAGAAATCTCCGCCATCGGGGCGGCGGACATCGGGGAATAGTTTCTTGTCCGCCGTCAGGCGGGCGGTCAGCGAAGACGCCGCGGCTTCGGCCAACTCCGGCGTCTTGCCGTCGATCACCACCAGGATGAGGTTGGATTGCTGCGGGAAAAGCTTGTCGAACTGGATCTCCCGCTTGCGCCAGCCCACCTCCGCCGAAATCAGCTTCTGGCTGTCGGTGTTCATGGCGAAATGGGCGCTGGTATAGGCGCCGGCCGCCACGGTGACGATGACGGCCGCAAGGGTCACCAGCGCGGGCCAGCGGCAGCAGAAAGCGACAATGCGCTCGATGACGGGAATCGTCGGGGCGGTGGACATATCCGCCCGATGCTTAGCCGGTTCTGGCCGGTTCTAAAAGTCGGGAAGTTCCGCGGTCTGAACCGCCCGGTCCTCGACCTGGCGCTCGCGCCGCTGGCGATAATAGGCCCGCATGGTGGCGTAATAGTCCACCGATGCGCGTTCGATGTCCCGGTAGGTCACGATATTGGCGGAGCGATTGTCCACCGAACCCAGGCTGGATTTGACCAGCCCCACATAATTGCTGCCCGAATAATGGACAAAACGGAGCGGGGAGAAATAGCCGTCCACATAGCCGCCCGCGAAATCGCGCACCGATGTGGGGCCCCGGAAGGGAAGCACCAGATAGGGGCCCTGGCCGATCCCGTAAACGCCCATCGTCTCGCCGAAGTCGCGGCTGCGCTCGGGCAGGCCCCAATCGGTGGCGACATCGAAAATGCCGGCAACGCCGATGGTGGTATTGATCAGGAAACGCGCCCCGGCCGTGCCGGCATAGCCGAAATCCGCTTGCAGGACATCGTTGGCGACATTGACCGGTCCGCCCAGATTGGTGAGGACATTGTGGAGATTGCCGCGGATGCCGCGCGGCACCGTGTTGGCATAGAAGGTCGCGGCGGGAAGCGCCGCGTGCCGGTCCAGTCGTTGATTGAAGTCGAAAAAGAACCGGTTCATCGGTTCCAGAGGATCGTTCGCGGCCTGGGCTTCCAGATTGTCGTCGGATGCGCAGCCCGCCACTGCCAATCCCAATGTCAGCGCCAGCAGTATTTTTTTCGTGTCCATTACCCCACTAACTTGCGCCGGTCTTTGACCGCTTCAGCACAAGCCCCCACCCCATTCAGGGGCAACTATAGGCACGGCTGCGGCAACCTGTCTGCGGCAAAAAGCGGTCCGATTAACTGTCCGGTGCAATTTTTCCGGAACGGCAGGGGAACTTGGCGGGGGCGGCGCCTTCGCTTAAGACTAGCTCGCATGCCGCCGAGGCGGCCAAAGCGAATAATGAGGGTGATATGGCCGCGGCCGATCCAGAACTTTTGCGGTTGCGAGACAGCATCGACAATATCGACGCCGCGCTGGTGCACTTGCTGGCGGAGCGCTTCAAATGCACCCAGGCGGTAGGGGAGTATAAGGCCAAGCACGGCCTGCCGCCGGCCGACCCGGCCCGCGAACAGGTGCAGATTGCGCGCCTTCGGTCGTTGGCCCAGGCCGCCAAACTCGATCCGGATTTCGCGGAACAATTCCTGGGCTTTATCGTCAAGGAAGTGATCCGGCATCACGAAGCGATACGCGCTTCGCGTTAGTTGGCCCCCATCTGTCTTCCTCAGGCAAGCCTTCGGAAGACATCTTCCCCCCGCCAGCGGCTCTGCCGCGCGGGGGAAGAAAGTCACGACCTAGCCAATCTAATGTTTGTTGAAGCAGCCGAGGCCCGCCTCCCCCTGTGCGCGTAGCGCGCAGGGGGAGGCCGCTGTTCTAAACAAATAAAAAAGGCGCCGTCTCCGGCGCCTTTTTTTGAAGCTTGCCCAGGCTTTCTTCCCCCGTGGCCGAAGGCCTGACGGGGGAAGACAGATGGGGGTCTAGAAAGACAAAGCCTTCGCCATCTTGACCATGGGCAGCTTGGTGAGCTGCTCGACCACTGCTTCCGGCACCTGGCCAT
>JAFECO010000139.1 GCA_018242085.1 Pseudomonadota bacterium | reverse complement strand
GGTTTCAAGCCGGCGGCTGCACGCCCCTGAGGAACAGCAAGGTTGCTTCTTCGGTGGCTTTGGCCGCATCGCCGTTTCCCGCGGCAAGTCGCCCGCCGATTTCCTCCGCCGCCGCCAGGAGCGCCGCCGCCAGGGCGCCCGCATCCAAGGACAGGAACAAGCCGCGTGCCATGGCGCTTTCCAAATCGGCGCGAAGATCCGCAAAGCCCGCGCTGAGGTCGGCCGCCGCCGGAACTGCTCCGGTTCCCATCTTCAAGGCGAAAGCGGCGCTAAAAAAAGCCGACAGGAATTCTTCCGCTGTGGCGGCTTGGGCGCGGCCTTCCGACAAGATGGGACGCAGCGCTGCGGCCGCTTCCGCTTGAAGGGCCAAGCGCACATCCTCCTTGGACGTGAAGTAGTTGTAGAAGGTTCCTGCCGCCAGCGGCGTGGCGCGGATGATGTCGCGGATGGTCGCCGCGCCATATCCTTGCTCGGCAAAGACCCGCCGCGCCGCGTCCAGGATGAACTGGCGATTCTGCTGCTTGATGCGCTGGCGTCTGGGTATGACCGCGTCCATCGCTGCTCCGGCTTTTGCCATGGAACTTTACAGTTTCATGGCTGTTTTTTGCTACCCCCTCCGGGCACGCTTCACGGTCATTGGAGTCAGCCCTTTCCCACGGCGTCGGCGATCGTGGCAAAGCCATCGCGGGTCAGGCAGGCGAGCAATTCTTTTTTGATGCGCGTGACCAATCCCGGCCCCTCATAGACCAGTCCCGTATAGAGCTGCACCAGGCTGGCCCCGGCGCGAATCTTTTCATAGGCATCGGCGCCCGAGAAAATCCCGCCCGCGCCGATCAAGACGATGTTGGCGGAGACACGACGGCGCATCCGGCGCAGCATTTCCGTCGATGGCGCCAGCAGCGGCCGGCCCGACAGGCCGCCCGCTTCCTGCGCATGCGCGCTTTTGAGCGGCGGCCGCGCGATGGTGGTGTTGGAGATGATGATGCCTTCGATCCCGGACGCCGCCACCGTCTGCGCGATGTCATCCAGCGCCTGTTCGTCAAGGTCGGGCGCGATCTTCAAAAGAACGGGCTTGAACCCGCTGCCGCCGCGCGTCGCCATCAACGTCGACAATAGCCGCGCCAGCTCATCCTTGTTCTGCAATCCCCGAAGGCCCGGCGTGTTGGGCGAGGAGACATTCACCGTGACATAATCCGCCAGGGACGCCAGCCGCGCGAAGGTTTTGGCATAATCGGCGATGCGGTCGGCGCTGTCCTTGTTGGCGCCGATATTGATGCCGACGATACCCGTTTTCCGCCGTGCCGAGAGCCTGGCGGCGGCCGCCTCCATTCCCTGATTGTTGAACCCCATCCGGTTGATCACCGCGCCGTCTTCGGGAAGCCGGAAAAGACGCGGGCGCGGATTGCCCGCCTGCGGCCTGGGCGTGACGGTGCCGCATTCCACAAAGCCGAAACCCAACTTCAGCATCGCGTCCGGAACTTCAGCGTCTTTGTCGAAGCCCGCCGCCAGACCGACGGGATTGGGAAACTGGAAACCGAACGCCGAGACACCTAGCCGCGCATCGTCGGCCGGCGGCCGGGCCAGCAAAGGCTCTAACAGTCCCACCAGCCGCACCGTGGCGCGGTGTGCCGTCTCGGCGGGCAAAGCGCGCAGCGCGCGCGTGGCCAGATCCGGAATCATGCCGACGCCCGGCGAGAAGGGACGGCGTGCTGGACCTGTCCATGTGCTTTTTCTAGGATAGGAATAATTGCTCCGAGGCCGGACTGCATTCTTAGAAACAACAATGGTCACCCATCTTCAAATCTGGAACGCCCTGGACGCCCTCGCCCTCCGTCATGGCACTTCGCCGTCAGGACTGGCGAAGCTGGCCGGGCTGGACCCTACCACCTTTAACAAGAGCAAGCGGAGCGCCGCCAACGGAAAGCTGCGCTGGCCGTCCACCGAAAGCCTGGCCAAGGTTCTGGCAGCCACTGGCGCCAGCCTGGAGGATTTTGTCGCCCTCGCCTCGGACGATGCCCGCCGCGGCCGCACCCGGCCCGTGCCCCTGATCGGCTTGGCGCAAGCCGGACGGGCCGGCTATTTCGACGATGCGGGCTTTCCCGCCGGCAGCGGCTGGGAGGAAATCGCCTTTCCCGACTTCGCCGACGATCACGCCTATGCGCTGGAGATCGCCGGCGATTCGATGCTGCCGGTCTATCGCGACGGCGACCGTATCCTGATCTCGCCGTCGGGAAATCTGAGGCGCGGAGACCGCGTCGTCGCCAAGACCCGGGCGGGCGAAGTGATGGCCAAGCAATTGAGCCGCCTCACCGCACAGCATATCGAGCTGCGCAGCTTCAATCCGGCCTATCCGGACCGCAGCTTCCCGATGGCGGACATCGCCTTCATCCATCGGATTGTGTGGGTGAGTCAGTAGTTTCTTTGCCCCCATCTGTCCGCCACGCGGGCAAGCCCGCTAGCGGACATCTTCCCCCGCCAGCGGCTTCGCCGCGCAGGGGAAGAAAGTCATGACCTAGCCGATCCAGCGCTTGTTGAGGCTCGCACAGGCCCGCCTCCCCCGCGCGCGCGTTAGCGCGCTGGTGGGGGAGGTGGTCGTAGCTGGCCCTCGGGCCAGCGAAGACCGGAGGGGGAAATATTATGGGTAGCCTTGGAAGGTGCGAAGTTTGGCGTCAAACGCGTCGCGGTCGTTGCGCTTTAGAAGCGTGAGCAGTTCCTGCGCGCGGCTCTGGACGAATTTCTCGTAAGCCGTTTCCGGTATTGCGCGGATGGCGGCTTCCAGTTCGCTATCGATCCGGCCGCGATGCGTTTCCGCATTGAGCCCCGCCAGCGACAGCGCGATCTGGTAGCGCACCGCCACATTGCGCGGCTGGGCCCGCACCGCGCGATCGAAAAGTGTCATCCCCTGCTCGATGCTGGCGCCATAAAGCTTGTTGGCCAGGAATTTTCCTCCGGCCCGCACGATCTCCACATTCCAGCCGCCCAACGCCGCCAAGGCATAGGCATTGTCGGGCTGCGCCTTCAGCGCGTCATCGAGATTGGCCTTGGCCTGGGCCGGGTCATTATCGAGCCGCGCCCGCACCAGGCCCACGATGCGCGCTTCATAGCCCAGGGCGGCGGCCAGCCAGACATGGCCGTCGGCCGCGTCCTTGTCCGCGGCAACGGCGCGGCGGGCATAGGCTTCCGCGCGCTTCAAGCATTCCAGACAGGGCGCCGGACGCATCATCGCATCGGCCATCGCTGCGCGGGCGGCAATGGCGAGGCCTGCCGCGGTGCCGGCAGCGGCGCCTTGGCGCATCGCCTCGTCATATTGGCCCTGCGCATAGAGCGCGAACAGCGAATTGCTTTCCGCCGGAGACGCCGCCAGCACCAATGCGAGCAGCGCCGCCTTCATGCCAGAAATTCACCGCCCAAGGCGCGGCGGATCAAGGCAGCGGTCTCGGCACAGCCGAACAAAGCGGCAAACGAACCGAAGCGCGGTCCGGCGGTCTGGCCGAACAACACTTCGTAGAGCGCCGCAAACCAGGCCCGGAGCGGCTCAAAGCCGTGCGCCTTGCCGATTTCGTACACCACATTCTGCACCAGCGTGCCGTCGCGCTCGTCGCCCAAAGCTTCCAGCCGCGCCGCCAGATCTTCCAGCGCGGCGCGCTCTTTCGCGTCGGGCGCGCGATATTGCTTGGCCGGCTTCACGAAATCCTCGTAATAGCGCAGCGCATAACCCACCAGCCGCTCCAGCCCCGGATTTTTCTCCGGCGACGCATCCGGCGCATAGGCGCGGATGAAGCCCCACAGCACCTCGCGATTATGCGCGCCAGACGCGCTCACCAGATTGAGCAGAAGCGCGAAGCTGACCGGATATTTCTCCTCCGGCACATCGCCGCCATGGATGAACCAGACGGGATTTTCCAATTTCTGGGCAACATCGGCATTGGCATGATAAGCGTCCAGGAGCGCGATATACTCATCGACAGCCTTGGGAATGACATCGAAATGCAGCCGCTTGGCGGCACGCGGCTTCTGGAACATGAAGAGCGCCAGGCTTTCGGCCGGTCCATAGGACAACCACTCCTCGATGGTGATGCCGTTGCCCTTGGATTTGGAAATCTTCTGACCCTTGTCGTCCAGAAAAAGCTCATAGACGAAATGTTCGGGCGGCGTGCCGTCCGCGATTTTGCAGATCGCGTCATAGAGCGGCGTCTGGGCAAGATGGTCCTTGCCGTACATTTCATAATCCACGCCCAGCGCGGCCCAGCGCATGCCGAAATCGGGCTTCCATTGCAGCTTGCAATGGCCGCCCGTCACCGGAACGGTTTCCAGCGATCCGTCTTCCTCGACATAGGTGATGGTGCCTTTGGTCAGGTCGCGGTCCACCACTTTGGCCAACAGCACTTTGCCGGACCGGGGACTGACGGGAAGAAACGGCGAATAGGTCTGCTGCCGTTCCTCGCCCAGAGTGGGCAGCATCACGTCCATCACTTCGTCATAGCGCGCCAGAATGCGCAGCAATGCGGCATCGAAGGCGCCCGACTTGTAGGTCGCGGTCGAACTCATGAATTCGTAGCGGAAACCGAAATGATCCAGGAATGCGCGCAGACGCGCATTCATGTGGTCGCCGAAACTGGCATGAGTGCCGAAGGGATCGGGAATGGCGGTCAATGGCCTGCCCAGATTGGCGCCGATCATGTCCGGGTTGGGAAGATTGTCGGGCACTTTGCGCAAGCCATCCATATCGTCCGAAAAGGCGATCAGGTGCGCCGGAATATCCGACATCGCCTCGAAAGCCTGGCGTACCCAGCTGGTGCGGGCCACTTCGCCAAAGGTGCCGATATGCGGCAGGCCCGAAGGGCCGTAGCCGGTTTCGAACACCACTCGGCTCACGGGTTTTCCGGCGGCTTTTTGACGGTCGATCCGGCTTAAAAGCTTGCGGGCCTCCTCAAAGGGCCAGGCTTTGGCTGCAAGTGCCTGATCCCGAACGTTTTTCACAGCAGAATTCACTTTCTATTAGGGCTGATATTAAGCGTTTCGAAAGGGCGCGAAGCTAGGCTTTGGCAGGGGATAGCGTCAATGACCGCCAAAATCTTGTCAGAGCGCAATGAGGCCCGGCAAGTCTTCGCCGGCCGCATCGACGTGCTTTACACGATGGGGCGGCATTATCTTTCGCTTCCCTTTGCGGCTTTGTGCGTCCCCGCCACGCTCCTGGCCGGCAACCGGCTGGGCTTCCTGTCGGTCACGCCACTCCTCCTCTTGATGGCCGTGGTGATCGCCGCCGAGCAGTTGACCACGGCGTACCGCAACCGCGCCGCGGGCAGCGACCCGCATTTCTGGGCACGGCGCTATACGTTCGTTTCCGCCATCGCAGGCGCCACCTGGGGCCTGGGGTCGGTGTTCTGGTTCGTCTGGGGCTCCTTTCCCGCCCAGGCCTATCTC
>JAFECO010000138.1 GCA_018242085.1 Pseudomonadota bacterium | reverse complement strand
TCGAACGGATCGCGGGCTTCGCGGTCCATCTTGTTGACGAAAGTCATGATGGGAATGTCGCGCAACCGGCAGACCTCGAACAGCTTGCGGGTCTGCGCTTCGATGCCCTTGGCGGCGTCGATCACCATCACCGCGCTGTCGGCGGCGGTCAGTGTCCGGTAGGTGTCTTCCGAAAAGTCCTCATGGCCCGGCGTGTCCAGCAAATTGAACACGGCGTTCTTGTACTCGAAGGTCATCACCGCGCTGGTGACCGAGATGCCGCGTTCCTGCTCGATTTTCATCCAGTCGGATTTGGCGCGCCTGGCTTCGCCCCGCGCCTTCACCCGGCCCGCCGCATGGATAGCGCCGCCCAGCAGAAGCAGATGCTCCGTCAGGGTGGTCTTGCCCGCGTCGGGGTGGGAAATGATCGCGAAAGTCCGCCGTCTCGCGGCTTCGCTGGCAGGGGTCTGGCTCATGGTGCGCGGGGCCTAGCAAAAGCGGGCCGTTACGGCAACCCGGCCTCAGGAAACCGCCGGCGCCCCGGCCAGGACCCGCCGCGCGCGCAGGTACATTTCCAGCCCGCGCACGCCGAACAGAAAGGCGCTGAAAACGATCAGCCCGTCGGTGATCAGGACCGCGTCCAGATGCCAGGCCGCGCCTTGCAATTTCAACAGCGCGCGCAGCCCGATGCGCACCGCCAGCAAGAGCACGATCACCACCAGGGCGGCTTGCGAGCCGCGCGTCATCAAGGTGCCCTTGTCCGGATCGACATGGATCGCCATCAACCGGCCCCATTGCCAGCCCGCCGCCGCACCGGCGCCCGCCGCGACCAGGAACCAAGGCAGATCGGCCAAAGGCGGCGGCGCGCCCACCAGCACGCTCACTCCGGCCAGAAGAATGATGGCGGGCCGGATCCAGAGCCGGTTCAGCTTCAAAGGCTGGGGCCGCATCAATTTGCGCAAGCGGAAATAAAGCAGCGGCAGGATGATCAAGACGGGAATGGCATAGCGGAGCGCGTCGGCGTGCGGCATGCGGAACCTGAATGGAGCGGTTCTTCCAGCTTACACGATCGGCTCGTCCACGAAAGCGCGGCCCTCGCGATCTTCGATCTCCACGATCCAGAGATCCGGATCGAATTTGATCTGCTTGTCCAGCCATGCCCGCGCGCGCGGTTCCTCGCCCCAATCGCCCAGCGGCCGGGCCCAGACCAGATGGCCCTTGCCGTCGCGGGCCTGATTAAGAATGAGACAGGTTCCGTCCAGCCGCGAGACGGCAAGAACCACCGCGCCCGCGTCTTCGGCGCCCTTGCGCACGATGAAGGCCGAAGCGCCCGCCACATCGGCCCGGCGCATCAATGCGCGCACGAAAATGCCCGCCTTCAATCTGGGAACGAAACTCATGACAGGCTTGTATCAGGCCGCGCCGCGGAACGGCAGGATCTTCGCGGCCGCCTTGCGCGAGGTGCCGTCCGCCTCCACCGCCGCGAAAGGAAGCCTGACCCGGACGGTGGTGCCCACGCCCAGCGCCGATTCCAGCAAGGCGTCGCCGCCATGCATCGCCGCCAGCGATTTGACCAGCGCCAGGCCCAGGCCCGTGCCTTCCTTGCCGTGCATCGCCCCGCCTTCTGCCTGCTCGAACGGCTTGCCCAATTTTTCCAGATCGGATTTGGAGATGCCGGTGCCGGTGTCGCTGACCACGATCTCGATGCCCTTTTCGATCAGTCCCGCGCTCAACATCACCTGGCCGCCGCGCGGGGTGAATTTGACGCCGTTGCTGAGAAGATTGACCAGGATCTGCTTCACCGCCCGCTTGTCGGCAAAGATGCGCCGGACGCCGGGCGCGATCTCGCTCTTGAGCGCCACGCCGCCCCGCTCCGCCGCCAGATGGACAAAGCGCAGCGACGCCGCGCTCACGTCTTCCAGCTCGAAAATCTCTTCATAGAGTTCGAATTTGCCCGCTTCGATCTTGGACATGTCCAAGACGCCGTTGATCAGCTCCAACAGATGGCCGCCGGAATCGTGGATCATCCGGGCATATTCCTGATAGCGCGGATTGCCGATGGGCCCGAAAATCTCCCGCTCCATCAATTCGGAGAAGCCGATGATGGCGTTGAGCGGGGTGCGCAGCTCGTGACTCATATTGGCCAGGAAGGCCGACTTGGCCCGCGAGGCGCTCATCGCCTCGTCCCTGGCTTCGATCAGCGCCCGCTCCTGCGCCTTGCGTTCGGAAATATCGCGCGTGACCGCCACGATCTCGGCCGGCGCGCCCTTGGCCCTGGGGCCGGCGGGACGGCAACGCATTTCGGTCCAGAGATAGCCTTTGATCGCGTGCCGCATCCGCACCTCGGCGGCGCCTTCGCGGCCGAAATAGGCCGATTCCAGAAACGCCGCCTGCACCGCGCCCAGATCGTCGGGATGGGCGAGCGCGGCCGGCGCCAATCCGTCCAGTTCGGCGGGAGAACGGCCCAGCAGCATGACCGAGGCGGGGCTGGCAAAACGGATGCGCCCATCCGGGCCGTGCCGGGTGATCAGGTCCACCGCATTTTCCGCCAGAAGCTGATACATCGCCGCGCCTTGGGCGGCGGCATCGTCGGCGGCGCGTCTTTGATCGCGCGCGGCGGCGGCGATCAATCCCGCCTGCACCAGCGCCGCCAGGATCGCCGCGCCCGCGGTGACGCCTTCGGGCAGCGCCAGGCGCGAGGGCGGAAGCATCCCGGAGAATTGAACGGCCGCGATCGCGCCCAGCACCAGGGCGGCAACGATCCCCGCGGCGATCACCGAGCGGCGGCCCCCGGCCAGCGCCGCTTCCGCCGGCACCAGCACCAGCCATACGATCAGAGGCGACTGTAGCCCGCCGCTCAGCCCCGCCAGATACCCGATCAGGATCGCGAACAGCGCCAGTCCGGCCTGCTCAAGCAGCGCCAGCGGCAAGGGCGTCATCGCCGCCAGCACCAGAAGAAGCGGCGCCGCCAATCCGCCAAGCGCGATGGCTTCCGCCATGTCGGGACGGCCGACCGTCAGGACGAAAGCCAGGCCCAACACTACGCCCACCAAGGCCTTGCCGCCCTGAACCAGGGCGAAAAGCCGGCGCGGGTCCGGGGATTTCCAGATTCGGATCACGCTTTACGACCCGTTCACCATATTTACCGGCCGATCATGGCGGCCAAGATTTAACGAATGCTGAAGAGAGCGCTGAGTCGTTGGCAATTCGGAAAGCTTCTGCAACAGCATGGTTAATCGATTTTAGGAATGGTGGCGCGATTCGGCATGCCCTGTCGCCCGCCTTCGCCGGCGCGCCCGCCTAACCATTCCGCAACCGGACATCGCCGATATTGGGCAAATTGGGGGACTGACGTGCAGGGCGTGACGGCGGTGGAGTGGGTTGGAGCGGTCGAGGAGCAAAGCCCCGAAGCTTTGCTGGAAACCCTGCATTGCCTGCGGGTCGCGGTCACCATCTTCGACGCCGATTCGCGGCTGATTTTCGCCAACACCCATCTCAATCACATTTTCCGCAAGCTGCCGCCGGCCAAAAGCCTGACCGGAAAATTCTATGAAGAGCTGGTGGCGCTGGAACTGCCGGAGATTTGCCCCGCCGCGCTGAGTGAGGGGATCGAGGCCTTCATCGCCGCGCGCCTCAGCCAGCTGGGCCCCAGATCCTGGGAGCCGCGCGACATTCCCCTGGCCGACGGGCGCATCATCGAAATCAAGGCCCGCCGCGCCCCCAATGGCAACGCCATTCTTTTGTGGGCGGACGTGACCGCCGCGCGGCACCAGGTCACCCGCCTGGGTGAAGCGATCGCGCTTTCCGCGGACGCTTTCGCTTTTTTCGACGCCCAGGACCGCTTCCTCACCGGCAACGCGCAATACGCGCAGATGGCCGGCCTGTCGCTAGCGGAATTGAGCGGCCGCACTTTCGAACGGATTATCACCGACGCCGCCCATAGCGGGCGCATCGCGCTGGAAGTGACGCCGGACGAATGGATCCAGCGCCGCCTGCGCAGCCATCATGCCTCCTCTTCCGCCGACACGCTGCAGACCACCCGCGGCATCGCCTATCTGGTGCGCGATCACGCCACTCCCGATGGCGGGCGCGCCGTGGTCTTCACCGACATCACCGAAAAGACGCGGGCGGAAAACGCCCTGGTGCAGGCGCAATCGGCGCTGGAGACCAGCCGCAACGAAGCCCGGCGCCAGAACAATTACCTCGCCGATCTCGCCAAGCGCCTGGATTCGGTGACCCAGCAGGCCGACAACGCCAAGACCATGCTTCTGCGCACCATGAGTCACGAACTCAAGACGCCGCTGAACGCGATCCTGGGCTTTTCGGACCTGATCGGCGCTTTGTCGGACAGCCTTACCCCGGCGCAGGTCCGCGAATATGCCGCCTTGATCCATCAGGGCGGCCGCAACCTGCTCAAGATGGTCAACCAGATCATGGACCTGACCAAGATTTCGGCCGGCCGCTACGACCTGCGCAAGGTCGCGGTCGATGCGGGCAGCGCGCTATGGCAGGCGCGCGAAGGCTTCACCGCCCGCGCCCAGGCCAAATCCATCACCATCAACGCCGATGACTGCCCGCCCGGCCTGATCGTGGACGCCGACGAGAATGTGCTGGGCGGCATGATCGGCGCCCTGATCGACAATGCCGTGAGCTTCACCCGGGACGGCGGCGTCATCACGCTTTCGGCCAGCCGGCAGGGAGACAGGATTGCTCTCGCCGTGGCCGACAATGGACCGGGCGTCGCCGAGGCGGATCTGAAACGGATTCTGGAGCCGTTCGAACATGCCGGCCGCGCCCAGGATCACGCCAGCGGCGCGGGCCTGGGCCTCACTTTGGTCAACGCCTTCGCCGAACTCCATTCCGGCGTCCTGGAGCTGGAAAGCGGAACCGGAAAAGGGTTCAAGGCAACATTATTGATGCCTGCGGCATCTTAAGCCCCCTCCAGCCTTCGCATCGCAAGCTCCGAATGTCATGGCCCGGGAATCCGGGCCATCCAGGTGACACCGGCGTGTCTGCTGAGTCGAAGTATGGTTCAACTGGATGGCCCACACTCCGGTGGGCCATGACAATTCATTGGATTCGGATTCAAGCGAAAACTGGATTCACTCCGGTTCCAGTACGGTGCGGAGCAAGAGAACGGTCAGTCTTTCGACCAACTCGGTTCCAGCGACGGCTCGCCGAAATAGAAGCCCTGGAAGTAATCCACGCCGAAGCCTTCCAGCAAGGCGGCGTCTTCTTCCGAGCCCACCCATTCGGCCACCACCCGCATGCCGAGATTCTTGGCCAGCTCCGTCAGGGTGCGCACGAACACCTGGTTCTGCGGATTGAGGGAGAGGTCCTTGATGTAGGAGCCGTCGATCTTGACCACATCGACATGCATTATCTGCAGATTGCGGAACGAGGTATAGCCCGCGCCGAAATCGTCGATCGCCACTTTCGCGCCCAG
>JAFECO010000137.1 GCA_018242085.1 Pseudomonadota bacterium | reverse complement strand
ATCAAGGATGTGGTGATCTCGGCCTATGGCCTGCGCGAAGGCCTGTTCTATGCCCGCTTGTCGCCGGAGGAGCGGGCCAAGGATCCTTTGCTGGAATTTGCCCGCGACACCAATGAAAGGCTGGCGCGCGTGCCCCCGCATGCGCGCGAAATGTTCGAATGGACCCAGCCGCTGTTCGAAGGCGAAAGCCTGGAACTGAAGCGCATCCGCGAGGCTTCGGCCAATTTTTCCGATATCGGCTGGCGGCGGCATCCCGACAATCGTGCCGCCGGCACGTTCAATCAGGTGTTGACCGCGCCTTTCTCCGGCGCCGATCATCGCGCCCGCGCCTTGATCGCCACCTCGATCTTCCATCGCTATTCCGGGGACGAGGATTTCGTCCGCGAGCTGGCGTTGGCCGGTCTCTTGGACAAGGACGACGAGCGGCAGGCCATTCGCTTGGGCCTGGCGTGGCGCTTTGCCTTCTCCCTGTCGGCCTCGGCGGCGGGAGAGCTGGGCCATTACCGGCTCCGGCTTACGCCCGCCAAAGTGGTGCTGGAGGTTCCCCGCAAGCGGGAGGCCATTGCCAGCGAGCCGGTCCAGAAGCGTCTGGGGGCTTTGGCCGAGGCCATGGATAAGCGCGGGGAAATTTTGGTTGGGTGAGCCGCGACCGCCAAGGGCGGGCGAAATGGTCCAGTGGACCATTTCGAGCGGCGAACGCCGCGAGCTCGGGCGAGCGGCCCGGGGGAAACCCTGTTCCTACCGCCCGAAACAGTCGCAGCGTTAACCCCGTGCGTTGCCTGGGAATTTGCCTTAATCTGGGGGTGGTCTTGCGTTAAGGCCCGGGAGCGGGCTTTAACTGGCAGGCAAGCCGGGCAGGGGCCGGCGGGGTTCGCTTCACAAGGCGGGGATTGAGGAGAGACGTCATGGGTGCGCTCAGCATCTGGCATATCGTGATTTTGGGCGTGATCGCCCTGGTGCTGTTCGGCGGTCGCGGCAAGGTCTCCGACCTGATGGGCGATTTCGGCAAGGGCATCAACAGCTTCAAGAAGGGCCTCAGCGACCCGGACAAGGAAGATCCGCGCGTGATCAATGCCGAAACGCGCGAAACTGCGAACGTCAACAAGGACCCTGCGCCCCGCTAAGGGCATGGTCAGGGTCCTTGGATGTTCGACCTTTTCAGCTGGAGCCATATCCTCATCCTGCTCACCGTGGCTCTGGTCGTGGTGGGGCCCAAGGATTTGCCGCGCCTGATGAACATCGCGGGCCGTTGGGCCGGCAAGGCGCGCAACATGGCCAACGAGTTCAAGAGAAGCTTCGACGACATGGCGCGTCAAAGCGAACTCGACGAATTGCGGGCCGAAGTGGAAAAGCTGCGGTCGGCAGACCCGGTTGCCGATCTGAGCCGCGATATCGAACGCACGCTCAATCCGGTGGATACCGAAGCGGCGGAAACGCGGGCAGCAGCTGACGGCGCGGCGGAAGCCGATGCGGCGGCCGCCGAGGCGCCTGCGCCCCGCAGCGGCGAATATCAGATCTCCGAAACGCCGGCGGACGCGCCGCATCTGGATGAGCCGCCGGCGGAGCCGTCCGAATCCAACCCGCATCCCCAGACGGCATCGCAGTGACCGGCCCTTCCGAGGAAGATGAAGCGGCGTTGAACGCCACGCGGGCGCCGCTGATGGAGCACCTGATCGAGCTGCGCAAGCGGTTGATCTGGGCGATGGTGTCGTTCGGCGTCTGCTTCGTGGTCTGCTTCGCTTTCTCGTCGCCGATTTTCCAGTTTCTCACCGTGCCGCTGCACAAGGCGCTGAAAGGCGCCAGCAACGATCATCTGATCTATACCGCGCTCTATGAAGTGTTCTTCACCCAGGTGAAGATCGGCATGTTCGGTGGTGTCTGCTTGGGCTTTCCCGCCATCGCGGCCCAGCTTTGGATCTTCGTCGCGCCCGGCCTCTACAAGCATGAGCGCCGCGCCTTCCTGCCGTTCCTGCTCTGGACGCCGGCGCTTTTCATCCTGGGCGGCGCATTCGTCTATTATGTGATGCTGCCTTTCTCGATCACCTTTTTCAGCGGCTATCAGATCCCCACCACGGCGGATGCGATCGGCATCCAGCTCCAGGCCAAGGTGAGCGATTATCTGGATTTCGTGATGACGCTGATCTTCGCCTTCGGCCTGACCTTCCAGCTGCCGGTGCTGTTGTCGCTTCTGGGCAAGGTCGGAATCGTTTCGGCCAAGGGCCTGCGCGAGATGCGCCGTTATGCCTATGTCGGGCTGTTCGGGGTGGCGGCGGTGTTCACGCCGCCGGACGCGATTTCCATGCTCAGCCTCGCCTTTCCCCTGGTCGCGCTCTACGAGATCTCGATCCTCAGCGTGGTGATGATCGAGCGCAACCGGGCCCGTGAAGACGCGGCGCGCGCCAGCACGGCGCTGGTTCCCTGAACTGATTTCTTAAGCTGCTGCCCGTCCCCTGGCGATGATGCGCTGGGCCGGGAGTATCATGGTCACGGTGGTGCCCATTTCCGGCACGCTGGACATGGTCAATGTGCCGTCATGCAGTTCCAGCATCGCCTTGGCCAGGGGAAGGCCCAGGCCCGTGCCATCATGCTTGCCGGTGAAGCGGTTTTCGTTCTGGCCGAACGGCATCATGGCATGGGCCATTTCCTTTTCGGTCATTCCCACGCCGGTGTCGCGCACCGCGATTTCGTAACGGCCATCGCTTTGCAGTTTTCCCGAGACATGCACCGAGCCGCCCGACGGCGTGAATTTGATGGCGTTGCCGACCAGGTTGATCAGGATCTGGCGGATCATGCGCTCGACGGCTTTCAGCTGCATGCCGTCTTCGGGAATCTCGTTATGGACGGTGACGCCGTATTTTTCCCCCAGCCCATTCAGCATGGCGAGCGAGGAGGTGAGCATGGGCGCGATCTCGAACACGGTGGCATTGTCCAATGTCATCTTGCCGGCTTCGATCTTGGCCAAGTCCAGCACGTCGTTGATGATGGCAAGCAGATGCCTGCCGCTGGAATGAATGTCGCTGGCGTAGGACAAATAGCGGGAATTCTGCACCGGCCCCAGATGCTGATCCTTCATCACTTCGGAGAAGCCGAGAATGGCGTTCAGGGGCGTGCGCAGTTCATGGCTCATATTGGCCAGGAAAGAGGATTTGGCGCGGTTGGCCAGTTCCGCCTCGTCCACCGCGAAGGCGAGGCGGCGCGACATCGCCGTGAGCTGGGCGCGGCTTTTCTCCAGCTGGCCGATCACCCGCCGCGAATAAAGGATCAGGGGCACCGCCACGGCCAGGGTTTCGATGACGATGTTGGTGAAGGCCAGGGGAGTGAGCTTGGCGCCGTCAAAAAAGAGGGCAAGGTGAACCAGGGCCGCCATCACCACGGCCATCGCCGACAGCACAATGGTGCTGCCGGCCGGACTCATGCCACCCAGCCTGCGCTCCAAGCGCATCCAAAGATGTTTCAGACCGAAAATCTGCAAGCCCTTAGCGCGCCGGACGGTCCGGACATGCCCCCTGAAAACGCCTTTATTCTGCGCCGAAAGCGGTTTCGCCGGGGTTGCAGCGACGGGTGGAAACTCCCGCGGGAAATTAGCGAATCGGTAAGCACGCTCTTCAAGGGCCTGTTGGACAAGGACATTTCCGGGCCTTTGACCCCAGGAAAGCCCCGTGGCATGAGCGTCGCCTGACAGAGTTGAAGGCCGCTTCCCATGCACGATATCCGGGTCATTCGGGACAATCCTGACGCGTTCGCCGCGGGTCTTGGCCGCCGCGGACTGGATGGGAACGCCGTGGCCCAGGACCTTTTGGCCAGGGACAAGAATTTGCGGGAATTGCTCACCCGGCTTCAGACCCAGCAGGCGCGGCGCAATGAAGCCTCCAAGCTGATCGGCCAGGCCAAGCAGAAGAAGGACGAAGCCCAAGCCAAGGCCCTGATGGACGAAGTCGCGGGCTTGAAGGACGCCATCCAGCAAGGCGAAGCCGAGCAGCGCGACCTGGAAGCAGGGCTGCGCGAGGCCTTGGCCGTGATCCCGAATATTCCCGCCGCCGACGTGCCGGATGGGGCCGATGAAAGCGCCAATGTGCCGGTGACAGCCCGCGCTTTCGGCACGCCGCCGGGGATCAACAATCCCAAACAGCATTTCGAAATCGGCGAAGCCCTGGGCCAGATGGATTTCGAGCGCGCCGCCAAAGTCTCCGGCGCGCGGTTCGTCTATTTGAAATCCGACCTGGCGCGTCTGGAACGCGCGATTGCCAGCTTCATGCTGGATACGCACACCCAGCAGTTCGGCTATCAGGAAGTAAGTCCGCCGGTGCTGGTGCATAGCGGCGCCATGTTCGGCACCGGCCAGTTGCCCAAATTCCAGGACGATCTGTTCCGCCTGCCGGTGGGCGAGGGTGACCCTTTCTGGCTCATTCCCACCGCCGAAGTGCCGCTCACCAATATCGTCAATGACGAGATCGTGAACGAGGCCGATCTGCCCTTGCGCATGACCGCCTTCACGCCCTGCTTCCGCGCCGAGGCGGGCGCGGCGGGCCGCGACACCCGTGGCATGATCCGCATGCATCAATTCTCCAAAGTCGAGCTGGTCTCGATCACCACGCCCGACCAGTCCGCCGCCGAGCATGAACGCATGACCGATGCGGCGCAGGAAATTCTCAAAAAGCTCGATCTCGCCCATCGGGTGGTGACGCTCTGCACCGGCGACATGGGGTTCGGCGCCCAGAAGACCTACGACATCGAAGTCTGGCTGCCGGGGCAGAATGCCTATCGCGAGATTTCCTCCTGCTCCAATTGCGGCCCGTTCCAGGCGCTGCGCATGAATGCGCGTTATCGTGGTAGCGACGGCAAGATGAAGGGACCGGTGCATACCTTGAACGGTTCGGGCCTGGCGGTGGGGCGCACCTTGGTTGCGATCCTGGAAAATTATCAGCAACCCGATGGCAGCGTCGCCATACCGGCGGCATTGCAATCCTATATGGGCGGAAAAACCGTCATCGCCAAAGCCTGATGCGTATTCTGGTCACCAATGACGATGGCATTCACGCGCCGGGTCTTGCCGTCGCCGAAAAGATCGCCCGCGCCCTCTCCGACGATGTCTGGGTGATCGCGCCGGAGACCGAGCAATCCGGTGCCTCGCATTCGCTCACACTCACCATGCCGCTGCGCCTGCGCCAGGTTTCGGAGCGCCATTATGCCGTCGCCGGCACGCCCACCGATTGCGTGATGATGGGCTGCCTGCATCTGCTGAAAGACGAGCCGCCGGAATTGATCCTGTCGGGCGTGAATTGGGGATCGAACATGGCCGATGATGTCACCTATTCGGGCACCATCGCGGGCGCGATGGAAGGCTGCGCCCTGGGCATCAAGTCGGTGGCCATGTCCCAGGCGGGCGATGAGGTGACGCGGGAGAATATCGACTGGTCGCCGGGCGAGGTGCATGC
>JAFECO010000136.1 GCA_018242085.1 Pseudomonadota bacterium | reverse complement strand
GCGGCCCGCCGACCGCGATTTCCGCCGTGGAGCCGGTCAGGTGGCTGCCAGTTTCGATCAAGGTCGCGGTAAAACTCGCCGCCCGGTACATGCTGGGATAGCTGAACAGCCCCTGCCAGATTCCGGTGAGATTTTCCGGTCCGCCCAATTTGCCCGTCCGATTATTTCGCCGGGCTGACCTGGGTATAGACCACCCGCCAGGTGCCGCCCCGCTTGGCCCAGATATCCGCGAACATCAGCGGTTCGGCACTGTCCTTGCCGTGGTCGACAGTGCGGTAGTTCACCTTGCCGCCCAGAACCGCGCCATTGGACCAGACGGTATGGATCGGCATTTCGATGACGAAGGGCATCACCCGGACATTCGGATCGGTCGACGCTTTGACGAATTTCTTTTTGTCCAGCACGACGCCGCCCCTGGCGATCAGCCGGTAATCGTCCGCCAGAAGGCGGTTCAGTTCGGGCCCATCGCCGCGCAACTGCGCCTCGTCATAGTCCAGCGCGGCTTTGGCCAGGTCCGGCGGCAAATCCTTATAGTCCGGCGCGACCCAGCCCGGTATCGCGGTCGTCATCGCAGCCAGCGCGAAAAGAATATTCATGGTCCCTCCAGATTCGTGGCGGCAAGGATAGAGGGCCATTCGCCCCCTCGCCTCCCAATTTCATCAAAGCAGTGTGCCGGGATTTCAGTTCGCGCCGTCGAGATCTGGCGGAAGCGGGGCGACATCCACGCCCTCGTCCGCCAGTTCGCGTGCCTCTTCCAAGGTGGTTTCGCCATAGATGTGACGATCCACGGATTCGCCGTAATGAATCTTGCGGGCTTCCTCGGCGAATTTGGGGCCGACATATTCGGCATTCTCCTGCACATATTTGCGCAGGCCCGTCATGAATTGGCGCATCTTGCGCGCCTCCGGGTCGGTGAGAGCGGGCTTGCGGTCGCCGGCCGCAACCGCCGGCGCCATGATCGCTTTTTCCACGCGGCGGGAATTGCAGGTCGGGCAGGACAATTTGCCCTCCTCCGCCTGCATGTCATAGGCCGCGCTGTCGCGAAACCAGCCTTCGAATTCGTGGCCGTTCTTGCAACGGAGACTGTAAACGATCACCGCCGATCCAACTCCAACAGCCTGCCCCCAGGCTGGGCGCCGAGATTATGCGGATTGCGGATTTACGCAAGCGTCCGGCGGCGCTTCACGGGATGATGAATTCCCGGTCATGCTCCAAGCTCGGAACCTTGGTGCGCGCTTCCACTGACAACTGCGGATCGATCTCGGCGGCGAAGATTCCGGGTTCGGTCCCGCCTTCCGCCAGCACTTCCCCCCAAGGTCCGACGATCAGGCTGTGCCCGTAAGTGCGCCGGCCATTGGCATGCAAGCCGCCTTGCGCCGGAGCGATCATGAAGGCGCCATTCTCGATGGCACGGGCGCGCAGCAACACATGCCAATGGGCCTTGCCGGTGGTTTCGGTGAAAGCGGACGGCGCAGTGAAGGCAAAGGCGCCCCGCTTCGCCAGCTCCCGGTAAAGGCGCGGGAAACGGATATCGTAACAGATCGAAAGCCCGATCTTGCCCCAGGGCGTATCCGCCAGCTTGGCTTCGGCGCCGCCCGCCACGGTATTGGACTCGCGATACTTCTCGCCGGACGGCAGATCGACATCGAACAGATGGACTTTGCTGTAGCGCACCGAAACATGCCCGTCGGGCGAGAACAGGAACGAACGATTGGCGGTCTTGGTATCGCTCACCTTGATCGCCAAGGATCCGATCAAGAGCCAGACGCGCAGATCCTTCGCCAGCCCGGCAAATACCGGCAAGGCCGGATCATGAGATTCATCATAGCTGTGGGCGAGCTTGGCGCCGCCATCGGGCGCCATCAGCGTGGTGTTCTCGGGTGTGGCAATGAACTGCGCGCCGTCCTTGGCGGCGGCGCGTATCCACCGCTCGGCGTCCTGGATGTTTCCCCTGACATCGTCTCCCGACCGGAGCTGAACACAGGCGGCGCGAAATTTGCTCACCGGATGCGATCCTGAATCTTGGCGATGCCGGCTCTGGCGCAAGGCTCATCCTGTGCGCCCGACGGCGCGCCGGATACCGCGATGGCGCCCACTATATCACCGCCCAGCATGATCGGCACGCCGCCCTGGCGGGGCGTGCCCATGGCGGGATCGGCCATCAACTGCGCCATGAACGCCGCATCCGTCTTGGCACGTTCGCCTGCCTCCCCGCTGGTCATCTTCATTTTCAAGGCGGTTGTGGCCTTGCCCGACGCGATGCGCTGGGTGATCGCCGCGGCACCGTCGCCGGAAATCATGGCGATGGGCGTGGCGGCGGTATCGACCACCAGCGCGGTGACTTTCAATCCCTGCGCGGCGCAGCTGGCAATCGCCGTTTGAGCCGCTTCCACGGCCAGGTCGGTGGCAATGCCGCGGGCGCGCGGCGGTCTGGGCGCGCGGCCTTCCTCGGCGCTGGGAGACGGAAGAATAGTTTGGGCGAACGCAGGCGCGGCAATGAAGCTTGCGATGACAAGGAACGGAATCCGGCGCATGACATTCCTCCCGTTATGGCGCGCCATTGTCGGGCGGGCCTGCCGGATTGTCCAGATCAGGACAAAAGAGGATCCAGTTTGCCATCGCGATCCAGCGCGTAAAGCTCGTCGCAGCCGCCCACATGGGTGTCGCCGATGAATATCTGCGGGACGGTGCGCGCGCCGCCCGATTTGGCCAGCATCTCTTCGCGCGCTTTCATGTCCATCATCACATCGATCTCGTCATACGAGACGCCCTTTTTTCCCAGGAGCGATTTGGCGCGCACGCAGTAAGGACAGATGGGCGTGGTGTAGATGGTGACGGGTTTCATCGACATACCGGCCAAGCTATGGGCGCGATCCTTTCCGAAAGGTTCAACCGCCCACCCAACAGGGACGGTGATTCCCTTGGTCTATTTTATATAAGCGCTTCTGAGGCCTTCACAACACGCGCCAGAGCGAGAATCTGCACCCGCGCCGCGCCAGCCCGCTTCAGCGCCCGCGCGCATGCCTCGGCCGTCGCCCCGGTGGTCAGGACATCGTCCACCAGCAGGACGTCGCGATCCTTCACCAGCCGCGGATCCGGAACCTTGAAGGCGCCCAGAACATTGCGCCGCCGTCCCCTGGCGGACACCATCGCACCCTGGCTTTCGGTAGGCCGGCTCCGTTCCAATGCCCGCACCGCAACGGCTTTGGACGTTCGCCGGCCCAAGGCCCGCGCCAGTTCGGCGGCCTGGTTATAGCGGCGCTGCCAGAGCCGTCTGCGATGCAGCGGCACCGGCACGATCAAATCACTGCCGCTCAGAAGCGCCGCGCCCGTTCGTTCCAGCCAATGAGCAAATCCCGGCACCAGATCCAGCCGGTCGGCATGTTTGAGCGCCAGAATGGGAGTGCGGCTGTTTTCGTCATAGGCGAAGATGGCGCGGGCGCGGTCATAGGCCGGCGGACGCGCCAGGCAGGCCGCGCATCGCGTTCCCTCGCCGGGATCGAACGCGAACGGCAATCCGCAGCAGTCGCACATCGGGCCGTCCAGAAATGCGATCCTGTTCCAGCATTCCGCGCAGAAACCATGCCCCGCCCCCAACGGCTCGCGGCAGGACACGCAGAGCGGCGGAAACAAGATATCCACCAGCGCGGTTTTCAATTTCGGCCCCATCTCCTTTAATGTAGCGCAATGACCGCCGAACGCCCGATGATTTTTGACTTTCGCGCCGCCCTGGCCTCTCGCGAGCGCGCCCGGCGCATCGGGGGCGACCGCTTTCTCGATCTGGCGGCGCAGGATGGACTGTGCGACCGGCTTGCGGCCGTGACGCGGCGCTTCGATCGCGGACTATGGATCGGCGAGACCCTGCCGTCGGCGATGCGGCCTTTCGCGCGCGCATGGAGCATCGTGGATTTCGACAGCCAAGAGGTGCTGAACATCGATGGTGGTCCATTCGATCTGGCCGTCAGCCTTTATTCCCTGCAGGCGATCAACGATCTGCCGGGGGCCCTGATCCAGATTCGCCGCGCCCTCAAGCCCGATGGCCTGTTTCTGGCGGCGCTGTTCGGCGGCGAGACTTTGCGCGAACTCAGAGATAGTTTCGCGGTTGCCGAAATCGAAATATCCGGCGGCATCAGCCCGCGCGTCTCGCCTTTCGCCGATGTCCGCGACATGGGGGCGCTGCTTCAGCGCGCCGGTTTCGCCTTGCCCGTGGCCGATGTGGAACGGCTTCAGGTGCGGTACCGCGACTTCGGATCGCTGGTACGGGACCTGCGCGCGCATGGCCAGGGCAACGCGCTTGCCGGCCGGCGGCGTCGTTTCCTTAGCCGCCGCGTGCTGAATGCCTTGATAGCGCATTACTCCGCCCATCATGCCGATGGCGGAAAGCTGAATGCCACGTTCGAGACGCTCTATCTGACGGGGTGGGCTCCGCATGAGAGCCAGCAGCAGCCATTGAAACCCGGCAGCGCCAAGACTCGTCTCAGCGATGCGCTCGGCACCGTCGAACGGAAACTTTAGGGCATATTGTCCACGAGGCGCTGGAACAAGCCCTTGACGTTGGTTCCCACCATGGATACGGCCGCCACGATCACGATGGATACCGACCCGGCGACCAGCGCATATTCGATCGCCGTGGCGCCGGAGGTGTCGGCCGCGAAGCGCTTCACAGCAGATCGCGCAGCATGGGAAGCAGCGGCAAATCCGCGGGGGGCATGGGAAAGGCGGACGGATTGGAGATCAGTTCGCGCGGACGCACCCATTTGATCGCCTGATGGATGCGCGCCAGAGGCGTGCCGTCCCAACGCCGGCAAACATAAAGCGGCATCAGGAGATGAAAATTCGCGTAAGCGTGGGACGCGAAGGTAAAGGGCGCCAGACAAGGCTCTTTCACCGAAATGCCCAGTTCCTCGTCCAGTTCCCGGATCAACGCCTGCTCCGGCGTTTCGCCCGGTTCCCATTTTCCGCCTGGAAATTCCCATAGCCCCGCCATTGCTTTGCCCGGTGGCCGCTGCGCGATCAGCATGCGTCCGTCCGGATCGATCAGCGCCGCCGCCACCACAAGAATAACGGACTTGGCGTTGTCGGAGGTCATGATCCACAATCCACGGCTAAGGTTGCATTAAGTGTCATGGTAAAATTGCATTAACGCAAAACCCGGCCCGCGGCGAAGATGCTGCAGAAACAAGGAGACTGAAAATGACGACTTTCGGCAACGCCGTCTGGCACGGCGGCCTCAAGGACGGCAAGGGAGCGATTTCGACCAAGAGCGGCGCATTGAACGCCTATCCTTACGGCTTTGCCAGCCGCTTCGAGGGCAAGCCCGGCACCAATCCGGAAGAATTGATCGGCGCGGCCCATGCCGGCTGTTTCACCATGGCTCTCTCCCTGATCCTGGGCGAAGCGGGCTTCACCGCCGACGAAATGAACACACAAGCGGACGTGACCCTGGAAAAGCTGGCCGACGGCTTTGCCAT
>JAFECO010000135.1 GCA_018242085.1 Pseudomonadota bacterium | reverse complement strand
GGCACCAATGGCAGAAGGCAGAGCGATATCAGCGCCGCGCCGGCCGCGATCCCGATGGACGCAACCAGCGAATCCTGATCGTGGCGCTTGATCAGGGCATTCCAGCCGGCATGCAACAGAGCCGCGAACAGAATGGCCGCGACGATGCCGTTGGTCATGTCAGATTGCCGCCGCCCGGCGGCGCCGCGCTGAACTCAGTCGTTGGACGCGCGCCGGACCAGGTCTTTGGCGATGAAGCCGGAGATGGCATAGACATGGGCGCCGAATCCGTTGGACTTCATGTCCCATACGCGCACCTTGCTCCAGTCATTCTTGGCGCTGACATCCAGGACCGGGGTGGCATGGTCGATCTCGCCATGGTTCTGCCAATTGGCCTGATCCACCCGGATCTCGCGCTTGGAAACGATATGGGTCACCACCGCGACATGGCCGCGCTTCAGGCGCTTGGAGCCGGAGAATACCATCACGGCATCCTCGGCGGGGGCGGCCATGCGCACATACAGATTCTTGGCCCGCGACCACCAGAATTTGGCGTCCCCGAACACGGCCAGGCCGGAGCGGATGCGGGCATATTCCACGCAGAACAGCTTATGCAGGGGCGTTTCGATCGAAGGTTGGGGCAGTTCCGCCACCGCGATGGTGGGCAGGGCCGGCATCGAGCTTTCCGTCAGTTCGACCAGCTTGCTGATGCTGCCCGGCGCGGTGATGGGGAAACGCCCATCGGCCGTGCGGTCGGCCATGACGCTGACCAGGGCGGTGTTGTCGATGAACCGGACATTGGCCCTGGCCGACAGGGGCACGAACGCCAAGAGCATGGCGATCAGCGGCAGGAACATGCGGATCAGGATAATCAAGGGCGGCACTCCGGCTTTGCTTGCAGGTACATGCCGATGCTGGCGAAGCCCCATCGGCGGCATTGTCGGACATGCAGTGGCCCGGTAATTCCGGAAGCCCACATTCAGCCCGGCGGGACTAAAGCAAGAGTCCGCAGGGGCGCAAAGACGTTAATGTGTCACGGAACCGTGGCCCAAAAGACACATTAAATCATTGGATTTGCTTGATTTTTTCCCGCTATGGCCTATCGGCACCAGGGCCCGGACACCCGTTCCCGTTCCGGTCCTTAACCAAACGTAAAAATTTACGGGAACCATTAAGAAGTTGGTGGAACAAAAAAGCGCCCAGGGGTTAGCCCAGGCGCTCTCTAAACCTACACCAGCTTTCTTCCCCCGCCAGCAGCTTTGCCGCGCGGGGGAAGAAAGTCACGACCTAGCCAATCTAGAGCTTGTTGAAGCCCGCCGAGGCCCGCCTCCCCCGTGCGTGCGAAGCACGCTGATGGGGGAGGTGGCCGTAGCACCGATCAGGTGCGAAGGCCGGAGGGGGACATTATTTGCCCCCCATCTTTTTCACGATCTCCAGAGACTTCTCGACATGCTGGTCGGGCGAGATCTTGTCGTCCGCCGAGGACATCACCGCCGCGATCTTGTGGTCCTTGCCGACCACGAAGGTGACGCGCTCGATAAAGCCATGGCCGATCTCGACGCCGCGGACATCCTTGGCGCCGGCCTTGGCTTCGGTGGTCTTGAGATTATAGGACTTGGCGATCTTCAGGCTTTCGTCCGACGCGATGGGGAACTTGCCCGCGCAGAAGGCGGGATCGGCGGCAAACTGGTTGAGCCGTTCCAGATTGTCCGCCGACACGCCGATGATGCTGGCGCCGGCGGCTTCGAACTTCTCGTGATTTTCCGCGAAAGTGTGGGCTTCCAGATCGCAGCCGCCGGTATAGGCGGAGGGATAGAAATAGACCACGGCCGGGCCCTTCTTCAGCGCTTCGTTCAGCTTGAAGGTGAATTCCTTGCCGCCCAGGCTGGCCACGGCGGAAAAGTCCGGCGCGGTGTCGCCGACTTTCAGCGCGGCGAAAGCGGGCGCGGCGAAAATGGTGGTGAGGGCCAGGCCCAGAAGCAATTTCTTCATGAAAAGTTTCTCCCTGATAGCGAACCGGCGGGAACCTAGCACAGCGCGCGGGTTCGGGGCAGGGGGCTAAACCCCCTCAAAATGCCGTAAAATAAGGGGTTATGGGCGATAGCAGTTTTATAAGGCTCAGCCCTCGGCCGTAGGCCTCGGGCGTTCGCCATTTGATTTGATCCGCCGGATCAAATCATCGGCAAATGGCTGTGCCATTTACCGACCATGGCTCACTCTTTGGCGCGTTCCACGTAGGAGCCATCGGCGGTCTGCACCACGATGCGGGTGCCGATGGTGATGTGGGTGGGAACCATGGTGCGCACGCCATTGGACAACATCGCGGGCTTGAACGAGCCGGAAGCGGTCTGGCCCTTCATCACCGGCTCGGTTTCCGTCACTTCAAACGTGGCGCGCTGGGGAATTTCGATGGAGATGGGGCGCCCTTCGAACAGCTGCAGCTGCACTTCCATATTCTCGGTCAGATAGGGCGCATAGTCGCCGATCACGTCGTTGGGGACATGAATCTGGTCGAAGGTCTGGGGCTGCATGAAGACGTATTGTTCGCCGTCCTGATAGAGATACTGGAAATCCTGATGCTCGACGAAAGCCTTCTCGATGCTGTCGGTGGTGCGCAGGCGCTCGACCGTCTTCACCCCGTCCGAGATGCGGCGCATTTCCAGATGGGTGACGGGGGTGCCCTTGCCGGGATGGATATTCTCGGCCGTCAGCACCAGATAGAGCTTGCCTTCCTTCTCTATGACATTGCCTTTGCGCACAGAGCTGGCGATAACCGAAACCACGGGAAACCTCTTTATTAACGGGCTGAAAGCCACATCGGCGGGGGTCTTTAGCAGCCGCCGGGCAAAAGGCCAAGCAGGCTTCCAAGGATATGAAAATGCCGTGGTGGAGCGCCCAGACCCATGCCGACCGCCGCCCGCTTCTGGTGCTGAGAGGCCGGATCAAGGCCGATCTGCGGGCCTGGTTTGAAGGCCAAGGCTTCACCGAAGTGGAGTGCGGGGCTCTGGCCGCCTCACCCGGCAACGAAGCCCATCTGCACGCCTTCGCCACCAGCCGCATCCGCGCCGACGGCAGGGAAGAAACGCTCTACCTGCACACTTCGCCCGAATTCGCCGCCAAAAAATTGCTGGCGGCGGGCGAGACCCGGATCTTCGAATTCGCCCGCGTCTTCCGCAACCGGGAGCGCACCCGGCTGCATGCGCCGGAATTCACCATGCTGGAATGGTACCGGGTGGGCGAAGATGTGGACCGAGCGATGGACGATACGTTGGCGCTGGTGCGCCGCGCCGCCGGGATCGCCGGGACCGGCCTCTTGCGCCATCGGGACCGCAGCTGCGATCCCAATGAAGGGGCCGTCCGCCTCAGTGTCGCCGACGCCTTCCGCATCCATGCCGGGATCGAGCTTCTGGACACGCTGGACGACCAGGGCCGGGGCGACCGCGATATCCTGGCAACCCGCGCCAGGCGCGCCGGGTTCCTGGTCGCGGCGGAGGATGGCTGGTCGGACATCTTTTCCAAGGTGCTGGCGGCAGCGGTCGAACCGCGCCTGGGCCTGGATCGCCTTACTCTTCTTACGGATTATCCCCGGCAGGAAGCGGCGCTGGCCCGGCCCAAACCCTCCGATCCCCGGCTGTCGGAACGGTTCGAGCTTTATGCCTGCGGGGTGGAACTGGCCAACGGCTTCGGCGAACTCACCGACCCAAAGGAACAACGCGTCCGGTTCGAAGCCGAGATGGACGAAAAGGCACGGGTTTACGGCGAGCGCTATCCCCTGGACGAGGATTTCCTGGCCGCTTTGGCGCAAATGCCGGCTGCCTCCGGCGTGGCCTTGGGCTTTGACCGGCTGGTGATGCTGGCGGCGGGTGCGCCAGGGATCGACGATGTCCTTTGGACCCCCTTGCCCCCCGATCCCTGAAAGGCCGGTTTGCATGGGCGGGGGGTGGCTAATTTCCTTAGGCCACGGCATTTTCCCCGCGCCATGACCGATACCGCCGCAGCCCGGCAGACCGCCCACAACACCACTTTCGCGATCCTGTTCGCCATCAGCTTCAGCCATCTGCTGAACGACATGATGCAGTCGCTGATCCCGGCGATCTATCCGAACCTGAAAGCGGATTTTCATCTCAGCTTCGCCCAGATCGGCATCATCAGCCTGGTCAACCAGATCACCGCATCCTTGCTGCAGCCGGCGGTGGGCTATTTCTCCGACCTGAAGCCCAAGCCTTATTCGCTGGCGACCGGCATGATCGCCACCTTGTTCGGCCTTCTGATGCTGAGCGTCGCCAATTCCTACCTGATGATTCTTTTTTCCGTGATGCTGATCGGGGTCGGCTCGGCGGTGTTTCATCCCGAATCCAGCCGCGTGGCGCGCATGGCGTCCGGCGGGCGTCACGGCCTGGCGCAATCGCTGTTTCAAGTGGGAGGCAACACCGGTTCTGCCATCGGTCCGCTGTTGGCGGCGGTACTGGTGGTGCGTTACGGCCAGCACAGCGTCGCCTGGGCGGGCGCGCTGGCGCTCTTGGGCATCGTCATCCTTTATAACGTGGGCACCTGGTACAAGCATCATGGCTTGGCGCGCATGAAGGGCGCCCGCGCGCATGAGGATCATGGCTTGCCCAAGAGCAAGGTCATGACCTCGATGATCATCCTGCTGATGCTGATCTTCTCCAAATATTTCTATCTGGCCAGCATCACCAGCTATTACACCTTCTATCTGATCCACACATTCCATGTGTCGGTTCAGACCGCGCAGGTGCATCTGTTCATCTTCCTGGCGGCGGTGGCGGCGGGCACCTTGGCGGGCGGTCCGTTGGGCGACAAGTTCGGCCGCAAATATGTGATCTGGCTGTCGATCCTGGGCATCCTGCCTTTCACCTTGGCCTTGCCTTACGCCAATCTGTTCTGGACCAGCATCTTGTCGGTGATCATCGGCATGGGCGTGGCTTCGGCCTTTCCCGCCATCGTGGTCTATGCCCAGGAATTGCTGCCGGGCCGGGTGGGAATGATCTCCGGCCTGTTCTTCGGCTTTTCCTTCGGCATGGGCGGCATCGGCGCGGCGGTTCTGGGCGAGCTGGCCGATCTCACTGATATCGTCTTCGTCTATAAAGTCTGTTCGGTTCTGCCGGCGATCGGATTGCTGACGGCATTCCTGCCCAATCTGGTCACGCACAAGCCCGCGCCCATCCCGGTGGTGGATCCGGAGCCGTGAGTCTTCAAGCCAGGAGAATTGAAGAGGTCGCGAAGAAATACGCGGTCGCGGTTTCGCCCGCGATCCGGGCGCTGATCGATCCGAACGATCCCAACGATCCCATCGCGCGCCAGTTCCTGCCGGATGTGGCGGAGCTGACCGTGACGGCGGACGAACTGGCCGATCCCATCGCCGACGAGGCCCATTCGCCCGTCAAAGGCGTCGTCCATCGCCATCCCGACCGCGTGTTGTTGAAAGCGGTGTCGAGCTGCCCGGTCTATTGCCGCTTCTGTTTTCGCCGCGAGACGGTGGGACCGGGAAAGGCCAATCTTCTGTCGCCCGCCGATCTGGCCGGAGCGCTGGCTTATATTCAAAGCCGTCCGGAAATCTGGGAAGTG
>JAFECO010000134.1 GCA_018242085.1 Pseudomonadota bacterium | reverse complement strand
TTGGACACGTCGGGCCCCGCATTGCAGGCCGCGATCAAAGCGCCAGTGTATCTGATCAAGCCCAATCTGAAGGAATTGAGCGGGATCGTTCGCGGCCGACTTGAGAGCCAAAAAGCAAAATTGGCGGCGTGCATGGAGCTTCTGGCCAATTATCCTCTGGAAGCGGTCGCCCTGAGCCTTGGCGCCGAGGGCGCGCTTCTGGTGACGCGAGCCGGAGCCTGGCATGCCGTCTGTCCGAAGGTCCGGGCGATCAGCACGGTCGGGGCCGGTGACAGCTTTACGGGGGGATTGGTCTGGGCGCTTGCAGCCGAGTTGCCGCCGCAGGATATGCTGCGTTGCGCCGTCGCGGCCGGCACGGCCGCCGTCCTGACGCCGGGAACCGAGCTTTGCCATGCGCCCGACGTTTGGCGCCTGCGCCAGCAGGTCGAGCTTCGCGAAATCGAACTGCCTGAGAACACCAGAGCCTAAGAGCCGGCCGCCACCGCGCAATGCTTGGCTTCAGATAAGGCCACCACTTGATATGTCTTGATCAAGCTGGCCGGATTGACGCTAATCGAGTCGATGCCCCAATCCGCGAGCTTTTGAGCGATCTCCGGATAGTTCGCGGGTGCTTCGCCGCAAATACCGACATGGCGGTGATTGCGCTGGGCGCCCGTGACGGCCAGGCGCAACATCTCCAGCATTCCCGGGTCCCGCTCGTCGAAATCGAATGCCACGGTCTGCGAATCCCGGTCCACGCCCAGCGTCAGCTGGGTAAGATCGTTCGATCCGATGGAAAAGCCGTCAAAGAAGCGAGAGAAAGCATCGATTCGAATCACATTGTTCGGAATTTCACACATCACGAAAACCTCAAGGCCATCAGCACCCCGCTTGAGGCCGTGACTCTCCATCGTGTCGATTACACGCTTCGCTTCCTCCTCACGCCGGCAGAAGGGAACCATGATCCGAAGATTGGTCAGGCCGAACACATCGCGCACATGCTTGAGCGCACGGCATTCCAATGCAAATCCCGCCGCATAATTCGCGTGGGCATAGCGGGAGGCGCCGCGAAACCCCAGCATGGGATTTTCTTCCAATGGCTCGAAATCGGCGCCGCCCAGCAGCTTCGCATATTCATTCGTCTTGAAATCGGAAAGGCGGACAATGACCGGTTTGGGATAAAAAGCCGCCGTGATGACGCCTACCCCCTCGGCAAGCCGCTGAACAAAATAGTCCGCCGGCGTGGCATATCCCCGTGTCAAAGCTGCAATACGGCCGCGAATTTTCCGGTCGCGCACGCGCTTGGGCTCGGCCAGCGCCATGGGGTGAATGCCGATAAATTCGTTGATGATGAATTCCATGCGCGCCAGACCAACGCCGTCGTTGGGCAGCATGGCAGTCTGGAAAGCGAGGTCTGGATCCCCCAAATTGACCATGACCTTGGTTCGCGGGCGCGGCAAGCCGGCGATATCGACATTCGATACGGCGTATTCGAGTTTTCCCCGATAGACGTGACCGATATCGCCTTGCGCGCAGCTGACCGTCACCGCCATTCCCGATTTCAGATTCCGCAGTTCTTCCCCTATGCCGATCACGGCGGGAATTCCCATTTCACGGGCCACAATCGCGGCATGACATGTACGCCCGCCCCGTCCGGTAATGATCCCGGCCGCGCGTTTCATCACCGGCTCCCAGTCCGGCGTGGTCGCATCCGCGACCAATATCTGGCCCTCGCGAAACCTCTGCAGATCGGCTTTGCCGCCGATACGATGAATTTTTCCCGCCGCGATTTTGTCGCCGATTGCTTTGCCCTGCGCCAGCTCCGTTCCCTTTTCCTTCAACATGAAGGACTGGATCACCGCGCCGGTGCGCAGCGATGCCACTGTTTCGGGCCGGGCCTGAACGATATATAGTTTTCCGTCGATACCGTCCTTTGCCCACTCGATATCCATCGGTACCGGGTGGCCGGCAACCTCCGAATAATGTTGTTCGATGGCGAGCGCCTGCTCGGCAAGCTGGACCACATCACCGTCATCCAGGCAATAGCGAAGCCGTTTGGCCAGGGGCACGCGCTGCCGCTTGGTTGTGGTTTTTGCTCCAGCGGCCGCGAATACCAAACTGTCCTTCTTCTGGCCCCGTACATGCCGCAACACGGCCCGATGGCCCAAGCGGAAAGTCGGTTTGTGAATATAGAACTCGTCAGGATCGACCTGCCCCTGGACGATGGCTTCGCCCAGCCCATAGCTGCCCGAGACGAGCACCACATCGCGGAACCCGGATTCCGTATCCAATGTAAAAATCACGCCACTGGAGGCCCGATCGGATCGCACCATCTTCATAATTGCGACGGATAGAGCGACCTTCATGTGATCGAAATTGTTGCGTGCCCGATAAATAATGGCGCGATCGGTGAAGAGAGAGGCAAAGCAGCGCCTGACGGCCTCGTAAACCGCCTTTTCGCCCCGGACGTTGATGTAGCTTTCATGCTGGCCGGCAAAACTCGCTCCGGGAAGATCCTCAGCCGTCGCCGAACTGCGGACGGCGACGGCGACATTGCGGCCATACTGCTGTTCCAGGGCAGAATAGCATGCGCCGACGACATCCCTTCTCATCTCAAGGGTGCCCGTCGCGGCGTACACAAGTGCTCGCGCCTCCTTGGCGCGGCGGCTGAGTTCCGCAAGTCCGCATTCCCCAATGCCGTCCATCAGCGTCGTCAGCCGATCCCATACGCCCGCCCTGTGCAGAGCGCCCCGATATGCTTGGGCGGTGAGTGCAAATCCGTTGGGAATCCGGACACCCTTGGGCGTGAGCTTGTTGTAGAGCTCGCCCAGGGACGCGGTTTTTCCGCCCACTATGGCGACATCGCCCAGGCCGATATCCGCGAACCAGCGCACATCTTCTGAATCTTTCATCGAAATTGATGATAGCCGGCGATGCGGCCCAAGGATTGATTCCGATCAAAGCACGGCATCTGGAGCAGCGTAGATTGAAAAAATGGAGAAGCGCCATGACGGACATTGTTCTGCAACAACGCATCGTTGACGAATTGCAGCTCGATCCCGAAGTCAATCCGGTGCATATCGGCGTGATTGTCGATAAGGGCGTCGTGACCCTGACCGGTCATGTCGCAACTTATGCGGAAAAATTGGCCGCGGAATCGGCAGTCAGGCGCGTCAAGGGCGTGCGCGCACTGGCGGAGGAACTGGAAGTCCGCCTGCCCAACCACAAGCGCACCGCCGATGACGAAATTGCGACACGGGTAGCGGACATTTTCGAATGGGATGCCCGCATCCCAAATGATGATATCACGATCTCCGTCGACGATGGCTGGGTCTATCTTGAAGGCGAAGTCGACTGGCCGTTTCAAAGAGATGAAGCATTGACGCAGATATCCAAGCTGTCGGGCTTGGTGGGCGTGGTCAATAATATCAAGGTTCGGATCAAACCCCGGTTGGCCGACATTCGCCGGCATATCGAGCAAGCGTTCCAGCGCAACGCGCTCATTGATGCGAACGCACTGACTGTTCGAGTGGACGATTCCGGCAGGGTCAATTTGCAGGGAACGGTTCACAGCTGGTCGGAACAGGCTGCGGCGGAACGTGCCACATGGTCCGTTCCGGGCGTGACCAGACTCGAAAGCCATATAAGGATCGCATCATGATGCCGCAGCCCAACCTTGCCGGATTGGCGGTTGCCGTCCCCCCATTCCCCAAGACAGAACGGGGCTATTTCCATCTCACGCCCCGCGGCTGGGAACGGCGGGATACCGGTCCATTCCCGTCCGACCGTTGCGAGACATGGCTTTATGAGATGGAGCGCGAGGCACCGGATGCGAAGCAGCAGGTCACGCTGGCGCGCATATGGCGGTGCCCAAATTATGATCCGGCGCTGGACAAAGACCTTTACGCCTTGTTTGGCGATCCGGTGCAGCCGTCTTCGGACCGGAACGTAACATTGAAATGCTATGTCTGAGTGTCCGGGTCATTGTTGATTCAATCCGCCGGGGGTGACCGAAGCCTCACATCTTCCGCAAAATTCAACAGGGCCTTCAGGACCGCGAGCGCGTAGTTGGCGCAGCGCGCGGTCAGAGACTTGCGCTTGAGGTCCACCACCTCCTTCAGCCATTGCCCGCCCAAGACTGAGATCGTGGTGCCCCCTGCCTTCGTCGCCTCCCGCCTTGGGCGGGATCCCGGCCGTCTCGGAGAGCCTCCACTCTCCTTATCGATCTGAATTCTGAACCTGCCACCGCGGCTTTCAGGGTGTCGCCCGAATAGGCCAAAAGCCGCTCTTGCGACCCATTTTCGGAATTTTGCCCGCGAATCAGTCTGGTTAAGTCTTTGTTAACCCTGGGCCGGCATCATGCCGCTGTCTTCCTTGAAGACACCCCACCATTACCCAACGCCTTGGGGCCGGGCTTACCCCCGGCCTCATTTTTTTGTGCCCAGCGCGGCACAAAATGCCGCGAACGCCTGGAAAAATTTGTGCTGGTCTTGGGCATGGGGACGCGCTAGACACCCCGCCTTGTTCCTCGGTAGCTCAGTGGTAGAGCAACCGGCTGTTAACCGGTTGGTCGCTGGTTCGATCCCGGCCCGGGGAGCCATCTATTTCGAAAAATCGAAACGGGCGAAGGCGGAAAACACCGCCCTCGCCCGCTTCTTGTCAGGCCACCAACTTTCGTTCTTTCGCGAAGGGGCTGAGGCCGAGCCAAGCCTGCATGTTTTTAGCCAGCATCTGGTCTCCCACCAGCTCCATCCGGTTTTCATTCAACGCCCTGCGCACGGTGTCGAGGCCCATCCAGATCGCAGTCATGGTCCGAAGGTCGCAGGACGCATACAGGTCCACGTCATAGCCGGGATCAATCGAGCACAAATCGACTTCCGCGCCGGGCGCAACGATCAGCCACCAGGCGCGATGTGCGGGCGCCGCGTCTTTGTAGCGGAAGTGAATCGTGCTGCGCCGCCTGGGCATCGGAGTTGGATCGAGATTGCGACGCATGTCCCACATCAGAAGCTGGGCATCAAGATTTTGCAGCGACATCTCCGAATCGACCCAACGCTGGCCCCATATGCCGAAGCCTTCGACGAGCGGCTGCAATTCCCGCCCTGCACGCGTCAGGTGATATTCGAAGACACCGGGCTCGCCATCGGCTTTGGTTCGCGCGACGATGCCCGCAGCTTCCAGATCCTTCAACCGTTGCGACAACAAGGCAGGCGACATCCGCGTTACGCCACGGCGTAATTCGTTGAACCGGGTCGAGCCGCCGATCATTTCGCGCAACAGAACAACCGTCCAGCGGGTACAAAGTATTTCCGCCGCCATCGCGACCGGGCAAAATTGCTTGTAGCTGCCTTGAGTCATTGCTTCGTCTCACCCGTTCCCGCCAATCGGACACTAGTCCCGCAGGCGGCCTTCAGCCTAGTTCAGATAATGTACCGGGCCGGTTCAGTCCGTGAACTGGAGTGAAACGGCGGGTTTTGCGAGATCCCAGCCCGCCGGCCATTGGCGGCCGGCGCAAAAGGAGATCGTTATGCGTTTCGCCCCCAAGCCCCAGGTCAAAAAAGTCCGGGCACCCGCCATCGTCCGGATGGCGAAAACCG
>JAFECO010000133.1 GCA_018242085.1 Pseudomonadota bacterium | reverse complement strand
TTTCATGTTCGGTCCGCAGCGCAAGGCGATGTGCCCCAGTTGCACGTCTTTCATGGCGACGTGGGAAAAGAAGATGGCCGACATCGAGCAGCGCGTGGCGTTCGTGATGGTGGCGCGCTCGCCCATCGCGCGCATCCTGGAAGCCAAAGCCTCACGCGGCTGGAAAAACCTGAAGATGTTCTCGGATCCCAGTGGCGACTACACCCGCGACTATGTCAGCGCCGAGGACGCGGACATGCCCGGCTATTCGGTCTTCACCCGCAAGGACGGAATCATCCGGCATTTCTGGAGCGGCGAGATGGGCGGGGAGACCGCCGATCCCGGCCAGGACCCGCGCGGGGCGCCGGACTTCGATCCGCTCTGGATCCTTCTGGACACCACGCCGGGCGGCCGGGGCACGGACTGGTATCCCAAGCTTAGCTATGGCAGTCCCGCCTAGACCGCCAGGATCAGGAATTCCCCATAGCCGCCGGTTTTTGCTGGCTTTTCCATGCCCGGACCGCACGGCGATGGGGCCATATCCGATGTTTATTGGACGCATAGCTGGCGTCCGCGGATTTGACTAAAGTCCCCCCATGAAGTTCCCCCGCGATTCCCTGGTCCTGGCATTGGCCTTGATCGCCATGCCTGCCTTGGCGGCCGCGCCCAAGCGGCCGGTGGCGAAGCCGCCCGCGCCCGCCGCCGCGCCGACGCCCGCGCTCACCGCCGCCGAACTGATCGGCCAGGCACAGGCCGCGCAGGCGCGCGGCGAGAAGGACCTGGCGGTCCGGCTGGCGCAATCGGCCATCGTGGCCAATCCGGCGCTGCCCGCGGCCTATAACGCCCTGGGCGATCTTTATGCCGCCAATGGCGATGCCGATTATGCGCGCTTCTATTATCGGGGCGCGCTCACCATCGATCCCACCGACGCCGATGCGACCAAGGCGATGGCCGCCCTGGAGCATGGCGACGCGCAACGCGCCGCAAAGGCAGACACCAACCAACAATGATAATTTCGGCGCAATGACGGTACTGGTTCTCGATTTCGGAAGTCAGGTCACACAACTCATCGCACGGCGGGTCCGCGAAGCGGGCGTCTATTGCGAGATTGTTCCCTACAACAAGGCCGACGAGGCGCTGGCGAAAAAGCCCCGCGCCATCATCCTGTCGGGCGGCCCCGCCAGCGTCACCGAATCCGACACGCCGCGCGCGCCGCAACGCGTGTTCGAGATGGGCGTGCCGGTCTTGGGCATCTGCTATGGCGAGATGACCATGTCGGCTCAGCTGGGCGGGCGGGTCGAAGCCGGGCATTCCCGCGAGTTCGGCCGCGCCGACATTCATGTGCAGCGCCCGTCGCGTCTTCTCGAAGGGCTGGCGGAAAGCGGCAGCGAGCCGGTCTGGATGAGCCATGGCGACAAGATCGTGGCGATTCCGGAAGGATTCTCGGTGGTGGCGACCTCCGAAAGTTCGCCCTTCGCCGTGATCGCGGACGAAGCTCGCCGCTTTTATGGCGTGCAGTTCCATCCGGAAGTGGCGCACACGCCGCGCGGGGCCACCATTCTTTCCAATTTCGTGCGGGGCATCGCCGGCATCGAGCCGGAGTGGAACATGCACGCCTTCCGCGCCGCCATGGTGGAGAAGATCCGCAAGCAGGTCGGTAAAGCGAAAGTCATTTGCGGATTGTCGGGCGGGGTGGACTCGTCCGTGGCGGCGGTGTTGATCCATGAAGCGATCGGCGACCAGCTCACTTGCATCTTCGTCGACACCGGCCTGATGCGGGCGGGCGAGGCGGACGAGGTGGTGACCCTGTTCCGCGATCATTACAACATCCCCCTGATCCATGCCGAAGCGGCGGATTTGTTCCTGGGACGGCTCAAGGGCGTCAGCGATCCGGAACAGAAGCGCAAGATCATCGGCGCGGCCTTCATCGATGTGTTCGACAAGGAAAGTCACAAGGTGGGTGGGGCGGAATTCCTGGCCCAGGGCACGCTCTATCCCGATGTGATCGAAAGCATCTCCGCGACCGGTGGACCTTCCGTCACCATCAAGTCGCATCACAATGTGGGCGGCTTGCCCGCTTACATGAAGATGAAGCTGGTCGAGCCGTTGCGCGAACTCTTCAAGGACGAAGTGCGGGCGCTGGGCCGCGAACTGGGTCTGCCGCCGGCTTTTGTGGGCCGCCATCCGTTTCCCGGACCGGGCCTCGCCATCCGCATTCCCGGCGAGATCACGGAAGAAAAGCTGGAAATCCTGCGTAAGGCCGATGTGATCTATCTGGACGAAATCCGCAAAGCCGGGCTCTACGACCAGATCTGGCAGGCTTTCGCGGTGCTGCTGCCGGTGCGCACAGTGGGCGTGATGGGCGACGGGCGCACATACGATCATGTCTGCGCGCTGCGTGCCGTGACCTCATCGGACGGCATGACGGCGGATTATTATCCCTTCGAGCACAGCTTCCTGGGCCGGGTCTCCACCCGCATCGTCAATGAGGTCCGCGGCATCAACCGGGTCGTCTATGACGTGACCTCCAAGCCGCCCGGGACGATTGAATGGGAGTGATCCGCGGCCTGGCCGCATGGCGGCCAGGTCAAATTGGTCCTGATGGATCAATTTGAGCGGATCACGCGCCGAGCTTGAGCGAGGCGCAAGCGGCCCAGGCAATAGCTTCCACACCCTTTCGCAAAGCCCCCATGATCCGCCTCGACAACATCAGCAAACAGAACGGCCATCACCTCTTGTTCGTCGATGCCTCGATGGGCATCCAGAAGGGCGAGAAGGCGGGGCTGGTCGGGCCGAATGGCGCCGGCAAGTCGACGATTTTCCGGATCATTGCGGGCCAGGATCAGCCAGACGACGGCCAGGTGACGATCGATCCCGGCATGACCATCGGCTATTTCAGCCAGGATGTCGGCGAAATGTCGGGCCAAAGCGCGGTCGCCGCGGTGATGGATGGCGTGGGACCGGCGAGCGCGTTGGCCGCCGAAATGGCCCAGCTGGAAGCGGCGATGGTCGATCCGGAACGGATGGGCGAGATGGACGCGCTGGTCGAACGCTATGGCGAAGTGCAGCACCGTTTCGAGGAGTTGGACGGCTACGCGCTGGATGCACGGGCCCGCGAGGTTCTGGCGGGATTGAGTTTCAGCCAGGAACGCATGGACGGCGATGTCGGCTTGCTGTCCGGCGGCTGGAAGATGCGCGTGGCGCTGGCCCGCATCCTGGTGATGCGCCCCGACGGCATGCTGCTGGACGAGCCCAGCAACCATCTCGATCTGGAAAGCCTGATCTGGCTTGAGGAATTCCTCAAGAATTACGACGGCGCGCTGCTGATGACCTCGCATGACCGCGAATTCATGAACCGCATCATCGGCAAGGTGGTGGAGATCGATGGCGGCTCTCTCACCACCTATTCGGGCAATTACGATTTCTACGAGCAGCAGCGGGCGTTGAGCGAAAAGCAGCGCCAGGCGCAATTCGAGCGCCAGCAGGCCATGCTGGCCAAGGAAATCAAGTTCATCGAGCGCTTCAAGGCGCGCGCCTCCCACGCGGCCCAGGTCCAGAGCCGGGTGAAGAAACTGGACAAGATCGAGCGGGTGGAAATGCCCCGCCGCCGCGAGGCCGTCCGGTTCGAATTCAAGACGCCGCCCCGTTCGGGCGATGACGTGGCCGGCTTCAAGAATGTTCACAAGGCTTATGGCAGCCAGTCGATCTATGCCGGGCTCGATTTCCAGGTCCGCCGCAAGGAACGCTGGTGCATCCTGGGCGCGAATGGCGCGGGCAAATCCACTCTGTTGAAGCTGGTGGCCGGCGCGACTGCGCCGGACCAGGGCACGGTCAATCTCGGCAGCAATGTGAAGATGGGCTACTTCGCCCAGCATTCCATGGATCTGCTGGACGGCGAGGATACGGTTTTCGAATCTCTCGACAAATCATTCCCGCAGGCCGGGCAGGGGGCGCTGCGCACCTTGGCCGGTTGCTTCGGTTTTTCCGGCGACGATGTCGAGAAGACCTGCCGCGTCCTGTCCGGCGGCGAGAAGGCGCGCCTGGTGATGGCCAAGATGCTGTTCGATCCGCCGAACTTTCTAGTGCTGGACGAACCCACCAACCATCTGGACATGGCGACGAAGGAAATGCTGGTCGCATCCCTGGCGGAATTCGAGGGCACCATGCTGTTCGTGTCGCACGACCGCCACTTCCTGGCTGCGCTTTCGAACCGTGTCCTCGAACTGACGCCAGAAGGTGTCCATCGCTATGATGGCGGTTACACCGAATATGTGGCCCGCACCGGTCATGAAGCGCCAGGCCTTCACCCCGGCAGTTCGTAATATCCACACCGCCCCGATTTGATCGCAAGCGGCGGAGTGTGGCGAGTTTTCTTCTCCGGCATAGAGGCTGCGCAACCTCGGAGAACAAGCCAATGCATACTTCAAAACTCGCCAATCCCACCGAATCCACCAGCCGCTTCGGCCATGCCGTGATCGAGATGCTGACACGCGCCGTCATCATCCTGAGCGCCACGCTCACCTTTGCGGCGGTGGCAGCCGTTGCCTGATCCTGCAATATGGCCTGCCGGATCGATCCCGGATCCGGCAGGCCTTGACGATTCGGCATGCCGTCGCCAGACATTGCGTTCAAATCAAGGGGCCTAAGCGGCGAACCTGACCCTTGGGCTTGCCGCCTTTTTCGCGTACCACTGAGAACGCTGTCATGGCTGCTCGCTCGCACAATTCATATTACGCTATCGCCGCCATCGCGCTGATCGGCATTCAGATCGCGGTGCTGCATACGCTCGGCCAGCCATTTCTGGCCGCCAGTGGGCGGATTCTGCTCTGGGTCAACGATCCCTGGAGCCCGGACATGTCGCAGCAATTGGCCGACTGGTACAGCTTCTCTCACATCATTCACGGTTTCATTTTCTTTGGCGTGTTGCGCCTTATCGCGCCGCGCCTGCCGCTGGGCATGCGGCTGCTGCTGGCGATGGGCGTGGAGATCGGATGGGAGATTACCGAGAACAGTCCCGCGGTGATCCAGCATTATCGCCAGCAGGCGCTGGCGGCGGGTTATGTGGGCGACAGCATTTTGAATTCGGTGTCCGATGTGGTGATGATGTCGGCGGGATTTCTGTTCGCATCGCGCGTTCCTGGCCGGTATGTCGTGGCGATGGCCGTGGCGTTCGAATTGTTCACCGCGGTGATGATCCGTGACAATCTCACGCTCAACGTGATAAACCTGATCGCGCCATCCGGGTGGAGGCCGATCGCCGCCATTCACGACTGGCAGGCCGGTGCCGCGCATTAGCGGGATGCAAACAGATGATCATGCGCGCTTTGGCGTTGTTCCTGCTCATTCTGGCAAATGCGGCGGAGGCCGCGCCGACTGTCGCGCATTGGGACTTGCCCGGAATATCCAGCCCGATGTGGGAATCCCATCCCGCGATCGATCCTTTGACCGGCGATCTCTGGTTTGTCCGCAGCGACAGGAAATTCTCCGGCTGGCGCATCCTGGTCAGTCATTGCGACAAGGGCCGCTGGTCCGACCCCAAGCCCTGGAGATTTGCGCGGGCGGGCCTGGAAGCCGATCCTTATTTCACGGCGGATGGGCGGAGCCTG
>JAFECO010000132.1 GCA_018242085.1 Pseudomonadota bacterium | reverse complement strand
CATATGCGAAGATCCGGAGGCGGCAGCATAATAAACCTATCATCGATCTATGGTTTGGTTGGGGCTCCCGATGTGCCGCCTTATCACGCCGCGAAAGGCGCGGTCCGGCTAATGACCAAGACCGACGCGCTGCTCTATGCAGCCGACAAGATTCGCGTGAATTCGATCCACCCCGGCTTCATTTGGACGCCCATGGTGGAAAAACACCTGGCGTCGATGGGAGATCTTGCACAGGCACGCAAGGCGGCCGATGCGTTGCATCCGTTGGGGCATATCGGTGAAGCGGACGATATTGCATGGGGCGCGGTCTACCTGGCATCCGACGAAGCGAAATTCGTTACGGGCGCTGAGCTGGTGATTGATGGCGGTTATACGGCTCGATGATCACTTCTGGCGTGCACGTCCTGCTGCCCGCCCTAGCCTTGCTTAATTACCAATGTCTCCGATGATGTCTTGAATGGCATATTCGAAAATCGGCCTGCCTTCAGAGTCGTGCACCGCGATCCGCCTGCCATCCAGCAATTTCCCTGTTCGGATGCACTCAGCAGCGAAATCGCGGGCAGAAAGTTTGGCTTCCACAAGCGCTGCATTGGTATCCGGCAACAGCATGCCTTCCTCATCGGGAATTAGCTCAACTCCATCCCAAATATGAAAGAAATAGCGCGGCACTGGTTATCCCGTTGCGTCCAGTAGGGTGGTTTAAGGCAGGTTGCCTGCTTCGTTTCCCAGGCAGAATACCGAGACGACAGCGATCTCAGTTTGCGCACGCTCAAATGCCGGGTCGCCATCTTTGATCCCCACCATCGCGGGGAGCGGGGTCGCCACGCCGGAGACAAATTTGGGCCAGCTCATTATTCCAATTGACTTGGCGCAAGGCATTTCCACGCCCCCTCTGTGAGGGTCGATGCTTCCTGTGGCTCCAACAGTGGAGACTTTCGGTGAAGCGGGAACTCGCGAGCGTCGGCTGGCCTAAAATTTTCCGCGTCCCCGCCCTGACTTCGGCCGGAACCAAGGATGCAAAAAGGGCAGATATCCTTTTGCCCATGATCGGCTTGCTGGCGCTTGTCGTCACTGCTGGCGCCGTCTTTCTCCTCGTTCGACCGCCTGCGTTCGAGGCGATACATCCGCGCATTGGCCCCGCTGTGGTCGCGGTCTATGCCAGCGGAACGGTGGAAGCGACGGTGATGTTGCCGGTCGCTCCGCGTGTGGGCGGCAGACTGCTGGTCCTTAGCAGCGATGAGCATGCCCGGGTCCGCAAGGGGCAGGTGCTTGCGCGGCTGGAGGATACAGACGTGAAAAGCAATATCGCGCAGCTGCAAGCAAATGCGATGTTTGCGAAAAATGATCTCGACCGCTATGCGCGCCTGCGCCGGGAGAATGCGATCGCACTTCAGATCTACGATCGGGCATTGGCAAACTGGAAGGCCGCAGATGCCGCTGTCCGGCAAGCCCAGGCTCAGGCGGGTTACATGACGCTTCTGGCGCCTGGCGACTGCGACGTAATCCAACGCGATGGTGAAATTGGGCAATATATTGCGGCCAATGTTCCGATCTTTTGGCTTTCGTGCCATCCGCAATTGCGAATTTCCGCTTTGGTGGATGAGGAGGATGTCTCGCTTCTTCGTCCCGGACAGACGGTCCTGATCCGGGCGGACGCCTTCCCAAGACGCGTCTTCCAAGCGCGCGTCACCGAAATCACCCCCAAGGGCGACTCCATCGGTCGCAGCTACCGGGTGCGCATCGAACTGCCGGCCGACACGCCGCTCCAGATTGGGATGACCACGGAAAGCAATATCATAGTCCGCAGGAACGATCGCGCTGTCCTTGTGCCCGCAAAGGCAATTGCCGCAGATCATGTCTGGCGGATCGAAAATGGGGAGGCCGTCCGGACCCCCGTGGTGGCCGGAGCCAAGGACAAGGATTGGATAGAGGTCGTTAGCGGCCTCAAGGCAAGCGATACGCTGCTCATCGATGGAAGTGCCAAGCCCGGCCGGCAGCCCAAAATTCGCTTGGTTGGGCCATGAAAGCGGTTTTGGTCGATGTGGCGCGCCGCCACCTGCTGGCCCGCAAGCGCCAAACCCTGGTGTCTTTAAGCGGAATCGTGCTGGGAACCGGCTTTTTCCTCGCCATATCGGCCATGATGCAGGGATCGGAAACCGATTTCATTCACCGCTTGATCGACAATTCACCGCACGTCACGGTGCAGGACGAGTTTCGCAACCCACGCAAGCAACCGATTGCCGAGCTTTACCCCGCCGCGCTGGTTCAAATGCACCGGGTAAAGCCCGAAACTGAAACCCGTGGCATCCGCAATTACAAACAGGCGTTGAATTACATACGCGACATTCCAGGCGTCAAAGCTTCTCCGGTGCTGCTTGGGCAAGGCTTGGTAAGCTTCGCCGGCAAAGACGAAGCGCTTGCGCTCAACGGCATGGTGCCCGGCGATGTTGAAGACGTTTCGACAATCGGGAGCTATCTGACGGAAGGCAGCTTGCAGGATCTGGCGGGCAATCCGGATGGCATCCTTGTTGGAAGCGAACTGGCCCGAATTTTGTCCCTGGAGCGGGGAGAGAGCATCACGATCTCCGCCACTACCGGTCAGCGGCGCGCATTCAAGATAGTTGGCATTTTCCACACGGGGCGGGCCGCCTTCGATCAAGGGCAAGTTTTTCTGGCGCTCAAGCGTGTGCAAGCGCTTTTGAACCGCCCGAACCGCGCGAACGAAATCGTGATCAAGCTGGCGAACCCCTATTCGGCCCAAGATGTGGCCACGAAAATCGAAGGGCGCCTCGGATATAAAAGTGTTTCCTGGCAGGAAGCTTCCGAAGACATCATGAGCACTTTGGCATTGCGCAACGTCATTATGTACAGCGTGGTCACCGCCGTGCTCCTGGTCGCGGCATTTGGCATCTACAATGTCATTTCCACGGTCGTGATAGAGAAGCAGCGCGACATCGCAATCCTCAAATCCATGGGATTTCACGCGCGTGATATTCAGGCCATTTTCCTGACGGAGGGCCTTTTTCTGGGCCTGCTGGGCTGCGGTCTTGGGCTGCCGCTCGGCGCCGGCATCATGTGGGGGCTTGGACAGCTGAACTTTAAATTTCCAGGCACGACGCAGTTCAACCGGATGCCGATTGATTGGGGCTGGAAGCAATTTGCGATCGCGGGGGCCTTTGCCTTGGTTGCCGCCGTGGGCGCAGCCTGGCTCCCCTCGCGCAAGGCCGCGAAGGTCAAGCCGGTGGACATTCTTCGCGGAGCCGGCGCGTGACCGACATTTTGCTTCGGGCGGAGCGGCTGGGCCGCAAACTCGAAGGGGAAGTTCCGGTTACCCTTGTGCATGACATCGATCTGGATATCCGGCACGGCGAATTCATTGCCATCACCGGTCCGTCCGGATCGGGAAAATCCTCCCTGTTGTATTTGCTCGGACTTCTGGACCAACCGACCAGCGGCCGCCTATGGCTGGAAGGTGTCGAGACTTCCAGCTTCGACGAAAATCGCCTCGCCGACATCCGGCTTGCGCGATTGGGTTTTGTGTTTCAGGCCAATTTCCTCCTTCCGGAGTTCAGCGCGCGCGAAAATGTGTTGCTGCCCATCCACAGGAGGGGCAGGCTGGATGATGATGCGGCGAGGTCCCGCGCCGAGGATTTGCTGGCAAACCTGGGTCTGAAGGAGCAGGCGGACAAACTTCCACACCAAATGTCGGGCGGACAGAACCAAAGAGTGGCTATCGCTCGTGCGTTGGCGAATGATCCGTCGATCATTCTTGCTGATGAACCCACCGGAAATCTTGATACGGCTTCAAGCGCGGTGGTTCAGAACATCCTTCGTGATCTGGCCCGAAAGCAAGGTCGTACCGTCATTGTTGTGACGCATGACCCCAGCTTCGCATCTCAAAGCGACCGAACCATCCGCATAGTGGATGGCGCCATAGCATGAGCGAACTCTGGCCTGGCCGAAAGTGCTGACACGTCTCCTTCAGGCCGCCCATTTGCTGAGCAAGGTAGCCCCGTTCGATTGATTCGACAGGCGGGGACGGCGTTCCGGCTCATACGGCGTCAGCTATCCCACGAACGCGGCGGATCATTCGAGGGTCCCCAGGACGGTCGGGGGGCCCATGGGTCGCCAGTGCTCGAATCGCAGACGGCTTTGGCCTGCGATTCTCTGCCTTAACTATTTGATATTAAAGGTGGAGGCCACGCCCGGAATCGAACCGGGATGCAAGGATTTGCAGTCCTCTGCGTAACCATTCCGCCACGTGGCCTCACGAAACATCCGGACCTTCCGGTCCGGCGAGCGGGTGGCGGCTATAGCAGACCCTCCGCCGCCAGGACAACAGCGGTCCATGGCGGATCGAAGACAAAAGCTTGCGTTGTCGGGCGCGGGTGGGCGGCCTATAAGCCCGAACGACGCACTCCAGAGGCTCGCCCATGTCCGCATCCGCCCGCTTCAACATGATCGAAGCGCAGATCCGCACCAACAATGTTACCGATGTGCGCATCCATGCCGCCTTGGATGCCGTGATGCGCGAACGCTTCGTGCCTGCCGCCAAGCAGGCCCTGGCTTATGCCGATGTGCCGGTGGAGATCGCGCCGGGCCGTTATCTACTCGACCCCAGGAGCTTCGCCAAAGCCTTGCAGCTGGTCCGGGTGACCGCCGAGGACAAGGTCCTGGATGTGGGCTGCGGCACTGGCTACTCGTCGGCGGTCCTGGGCCGGCTTGCCCGGAACGTGATCGCGCTGGAGCAGGACGCCGATCTGGTGCGCGTCGCCGCCGGCCTCTTGGAAACGCTGCCCAACGTCCAGATCACCCAGGGCGCCTTGATCGAAGGGTTCAAGGACGAGGCCCCCTATGACGTCATCTTCGTCAATGGCGCCATCGAGGCCCAGCCCGACACGCTGCTGTCCCAGCTTGGGGAAGGCGGCCGCCTGGTGGCCTTCGTGCAAAAGGGCGCCCAGGGGCGGGCAACCCTCTACCTGAAGGAGCAGGGCCGGGTCGGCCATCGCGAGGATTTCGACGCCAATGTTCCGCTTCTGGCCGGCTTCAAGAAACATCTTGGCTTTATCTTCTAAGCGCTTCAACAAACGACCGGAAAGGGGTTTGCGGGGCCGTGGGCGAAACGGCGTTAACTTGGTCTTTGCCTTCGCAGCTTCACTGTCTTAGGGTTTTACGCTTCAGCACAACGGCCGGTCGGGAGTTCATCGATGTCCAGTCCCCAGCACGAACCCACCATGGAGGAAATCCTCGCCTCCATCCGCAAGATCATTTCGGAAGACACTCCCGAAGCCGTGCCCGCCGAGGTTTCGCCCGCCGCCGCCGCCGCCGCCGCACAGGACGTGACAGCCCCTCCCGAAGCGGAAGCTCCGGAGGTTGATGTCCTGGAGCTCACCCAGGAAGTCTATGAGGCGGGACCGGAGCCGACCCCCGTGCCGGAGCCGGTCGAGGCGGTTGCCGACGATGTGGTGTTCGAAGCCCCGTCCAGCGCGCCCGAACCTGTCGGAGACGAAGGCATCTTCTCCGACCAGACCCGCCAGGCCTTGGATGACACGTTTGCCTCCATAGCCGACGAACCGGCCGAGCCCGCACCGCACCCCCGTCC
>JAFECO010000131.1 GCA_018242085.1 Pseudomonadota bacterium | reverse complement strand
CTTCAAGGAAGCTTCATCTTCCAGAAGCGCGAATTGAATGTGATCGCGCCATTCACCGTTGATCAGCAGATATTTTCGTGCAAGCCCCTCTTCGCGAAAGCCGGCCTTGGCGAGAAGGCTGCGCGAGGGCTGATTCTCCGGCAGACATGCCGCTTCAATGCGGTGCAGGCCCAAAGTGCCGAAAACAAAGGGTATCAGGGCGCGCACCGCATCACTCATGTAACCCTGGCGGGCAAAGCGTGCTCCGATCCAATAGCCCAGCGCGCAACATTGGGTGACGCCACGGCGCACATTGGAAAGCGTGCAGCCCCCCATCAGCATGTCGTCGCTGGCGCGGAAGACAAGGAAAACATAGGCCGAATCCAGCCGCGTTTCCTTTTGATAGCGCTTGATGCGGCGGCGGAAGGCGCCTCTTGTGAGTTCATCCTCGGCCCAGACCGGCTCCCATTTGGTGAGAAATTCGCGGCTCTCGCCCCTGAGGCGCGCCCAATTGAGATAGTCGGCGATACGCGGATAGCGCAGATAGACCTCCTGGCCGCGCAGCACCGGCTGCTGGCCGCCGGGAAATGTCAGCCCGCGCATGAACGCCATCGGCCGCGAATGCATCATCGCACTCATTTTGCCGGGCGGCGGCGCGGGCTTCATCATTCCGCCGCTTGCTGGCCGGGCGCGAAGCGCGCGGCGAAAACCTCGTGACGTTCCAGATTCTTCACCGGCCCGACCGCCGCGATCGAAGGCTGGCTCATGATCCGGGCGGCATAGCGCGCCAGGGCCGCGCCATCCACGGCATCGATCTGGGCCACGATTTCCGCCGCGCTTTGCACGCGGCCCAAGGTGAAGATTTGCCCGGCGATCTGTTCGGCGCGCGTGCCGGGCCGCTCCAGCCCCATCAGAAGGCCCGATTTGAGCTGCGCCTTGGCCCGCGCCATTTCCGCGTCGCTGATGCCGCGGGTCATCGCCTCCATCTCGCCGGCGATCACCGCCGACAATTCGCCCGCTTCCTTTTCGCCGGTGCCCGCATAGATGCCGGTGAACCCCGTGTCCTGGAAATTGTTGGTGAAGGCATAGATGGAATAGCAAAGGCCGCGCTTTTCCCGCACTTCCTGGAACAGGCGGGACGACATGCCGCCCCCCAGCACCATCGCGTGCAGCTGGGCGACATGAAAATCGGGGTCGCCGGCAGCGATGCCGGGAAAAGCATAGACGATGTGCGCCTGCTCCAGATCCTCGATCAGGCGGATGTCGCCGCCCACATAATGGGCGGGCGCCGTCGGATCGATCCCGCCGGTCGCAAGCGTCGCGAATTTTTCTTCCGCGAGCGCGACGATCTCCCGGTGCGAGACCGCGCCCGATGAAACCAGGGTCATCGCTTGGGCACGATAGCGCCGCCCGCTATAATCGCGCAGCGCGCCCGGCGTGAAAGCCGTAACCGTCTCTTCCTCGCCCAATATCGGCCGGCCCAGCGCCTGATCCTTGTAGATCGCGCTTTGCAGATGATCGAAGATGATATCGTCCGGCGTGTCGCGCGCCTGGCCCAGTTCCTGCAGCACCACCTGGCGTTCGCGTTCCAGCTCGTCGGCGACAAAGGTGGGGTTGACCAGAATGTCGGCCACGATATCGAGCGCCAGCGCCACATCGTCTTTCAGGATGCGGGCATGAAACGCGGTCTGTTCGCGGCTGGTATAGGCGTTGAGATAGCCGCCCACCGCTTCGATCTCTTCGGCGATCTGACGGGCGCTGCGGGTGGTGGTGCCCTTGAACGCCATATGCTCCAGCATATGGGAAAGGCCCATCTCGGCCGGCAATTCGTTGCGCCCGCCGGTGGAAACCCAGACCCCCAAAGCGGCGCTTTCCAGGCCCGCCATCGGATCGGTGATAACGGTCAAGCCATTGGAAAGATTAGATATTTCTACAGTCATCCCGCCAGTCTAGAAGAGATGAACTGTCGAATCAAAGCAAGGTTGTTGGGCAGGATTTCCAGCTGTTCCGGCAGATCCAGCACGCGCTGCAATTCTTCGGGCATGGGCGGCGGTGCGCCGGTGGCGTTGATCACCGCATCGGCGAATTTGGCGGGATGGGCAGTGGAAAGGACCACCATCGGTTCCTCCCGGAAACCGAATTTGCGCAACGCGTTCACCGCCACGGCGGTATGCGGATCGATCACGCGCCCCGAAGTGCCGGCGATGGCGTTGATGGTGGACAGCGTGTCTTCATCGTCGCTGGAACGGGCGTCATAGCGGCTGCGCAGCTCCGACAGGATCAGCGGCGGCAACACCAGCCGCTTGTCGCGGGCAAAACTTTCCATCGCGGCACGGGTCCAACCGGCATCGCGGCCGGAGGCTTCGAACAGCGCCCGCTCGAAATTCGACGCCACCTGAATGTCCATCGAGGGGCTGATGGTGTGATAGGCGGCGCCCGCTTCGTAGACGCCTTCGTTCAAGGCCCGCGCCATGATGTCGTTGGCGTTGGTGGCGATCACCAGCCGCACGGCACCTAAGCCCATGCGCTCGGCCGCCTCGCCCGCGAAAATGTCGCCGAAATTCCCCGTGGGCACGATGAAGGTCGCCGGTTTGCCCAGCGCCGCGGTCGCCGTGAAATAATAAACGCTCTGGGCGGCGATGCGGACGAAATTGATCGAGTTGACGGCGGTCAGGCCGACTTCGCCGGCGAATTCCTTTTCCGCGAACAGGCCCTTCACGATGCTCTGGGCATCGTCGAAACTGCCTTCCAGCGCGATATTATGGACATTGGCGTGACCGCTTGTGGTCATCTGCCGGCGCTGCACTTCGCTGACGCGTCCCTTGGGGTGCAGCACAAAGACTTCGATATTGGGCAATCCACCCAGCGCCGCGATGGCCGCCGAACCGGTATCGCCGGACGTCGCCGCCACGATGGTGGCCCTGCCGCCCCGGCGCGTCAGCGCCCGCGAAAACAGGCGGCCCAATATCTGCAGCGCGATGTCCTTGAAAGCGAAAGTCGGGCCGTGAAACAGCTCCAGCAGATAGCGGTTGCCGGTCATCGCCGACAAAGGCGCGATTTGCGGATTTGTGAAACCGGCATAGGCGGCTTCGATGTCTTCCTTCAGCTCGGCGGCGGTGAAGCTGTCGCCGACAAAGCGCGAGAGGATCGCGAAGGCCACATCCTGGTAGCGCTGGCCGGCGAAGGCCGCGATCTGCGAAGCGCTGAATTGCGGCCAGGCCGCGGGCATGTAAAGCCCGCCATCGGGCGCCAGCCCCGCCAGCAGCACATCGGCAAAACCGGCCTGAGGCGCCCCGCCCCGGGTCGAAATGAACTGGCTGGACTGCGACACGCTGTTCGTTCCTTTATGCCTTGCCGTCTTGCGGCCGGGATTCAACCCCAGCGCAGGCGGCCCTTGGAGACATGATAGGCGAGATAGACGCCAAGAAGACCCGCCGCAAGCCCGAACCAGGTGACCGCATAGGAGAGATGTTCGTTGCGGAAGCTCACCACAGTCTGCCCGCCCTTGGGCCAGCCCCCCGGATTGGGTGTCGCATCGGCTTCGATCACCACGGGCGCGGCCAGTTGAATGTGATCGGCCGCCGCAATCCCCTTGAGATCGCGCGAATACCAGATCCGGTGCGCGGCGTCGGGAGCCGGCGTGAAGGTGCCGGGCGCGTCCGGCACCCGCCACACGCCCACCAGCCGCGTCGCGCCGGCAACGGGCGTGCGCGTGGCGGGATCGAGCTTCTCTTTTGGGACATAGCCCCTGTCCACCAACAGGCTGTGCCCGTCATCGGTGAGGAACGGCGTCAGCACATGATAGACCGCCTCGCCGCCCGCCGCGGTGGTGAAGACATAGGCTTCCTTGGTGTTGTCGAAACGGCCTTCCAAGGCGACGCGGCGGTATTGCATCGCATCGGCGCCCTTTTTGAGGGCTTCGCCGAGCGGCAGCGGCGGCGCGGTCATGTGGCCGTTCACTTCCGCGATCAGGGCCAGTTTCCATTGCAGGCGCTGCAGCTGCCAGACGCCCAGGCCGACCAGAATGGCGGTGGCGATCACGGCCGCAACAGTGACGCCGGGATAGGGGCGGAATTGCAGGGCCATCAGTGCCTCCGCCCTTCTCCCGCCTTGTGCTTGAACTGCAGAACCAGCAGCGTGGATTTGGAAAGGCGCAGGAAGCCCAAGCTGAGGATCACGATCAACGGCGTCCAGAGCACCGCATGAACCCAATAGGGCGGCGAGAAAGTGAACTCGACCCAGAGGGCCAGTCCCGCCACGATGGCGCCTACGATCAGGATGCCGAACACCGCCGGCCCGTCGCCGGCATCGAACATCGCATAATCCAGCCCGCAGGACGGGCAATGAGGCTTTAGCTTGATATAGCCGTCAAACAACGGCCCCTGCCCGCATCGCGGACAGAGGCCGAGTATTGCGCATCGTGCCGTATTAGGCAGCGGACACCGGGCCTTGGCCCCAGACATAGATGCAGGCGAACAGGAACAGCCAGACCACGTCCACGAAGTGCCAGTACCAGGCAGCGGCCTCGAACCCGAAATGACGGGTCGGTGTGAACTGGCCGGCGATGGCGCGACCCAGGCAGACGGTCAGGAAGATGGTTCCGACCAACACATGAAAACCGTGGAAGCCGGTCGCCATGAAGAAGGTCGAGCCATAGATGGCGTCGAAATTGCCAGCACCCGACGCCAGCGAGGCATGCGCCGCATCGGTGAAGGGCTGCAGCGCCAGATTGTTGAAGCCGAAGGTGAAAGGCGCATGGGCATATTCGTAAGCCTGGACGCCTGAGAAGCTCGCGCCCAGAAGAACGGTGATGATCAGGCCCTGGATCGCGCCCTTGCGGTCGCCCATCTGCAGCGCGTGATGCGCCCAGGTCACCGTGGTGCCCGAGGTCAAGAGGATCAGCGTGTTGAGCAGCGGGAAATGCCAGGGATCCAAGGTCACGATCCCGGCCGGCGGCCAGGAACCGATGCCGACATCGTTGAAGAAGATCGCGGAATTGAAATAGGCCCAGAACCAGGCCACGAAGAACATCACTTCCGAGGCGATGAACAGCAACATGCCGTAGCGCAGATGCAGCTTCACCACCGGGGTGTGGTTGCCCAGCACGACCGACTCGCGGATCACGTCGCGCCACCAGCCGGCCATGGTGTAGAGCACCAGCGCCAGGCCGATGATGAAGATCCAGGGCTGGCCGTTCACCGGCAGGCCGAAGAAGCCGGTATAATCCTTGTTCATCCAGAACACGGCGCCGACCATCATGGTGAAGGCACCGATGGAACCGACCACCGGCCAGGGGCTGGGGTCGACCAGATGATAATCGTGCCTTGCGTCGCCGCTCATGAAACTAGCCCCTCTACTGGCCTGTATTTTCGTGCCACTGCACGATTGACATCAGATAAAACAAAATCACCACGCCGCCCAGCGCGAGCGCCAAAGCGATGTTGCGCTTGCGCCGCTCGCGCCCTGCCTTGCTGTTCTTGTCGAAGGAATTGTCATTCATCGCCTCACGTCCAGAGCGGAGGAAGATGAAGCAGGCGTTCCACGATCAAGGCGGTGAACGGCACAAAGACATAAAGCAGGGAAACGCCGAACAGGCGCTTGGCGGCCGGCTCGCGCACTTCGTCCCGCTCACGCAGGGTCGCGAAGGCTTCGAGCAGCATCCAGAAACCCATCGACGCCGACAGGATCAGATAGAGCATGCCGCCCAGGCCGATAAAGGCGGGAACCACGCCC
>JAFECO010000130.1 GCA_018242085.1 Pseudomonadota bacterium | reverse complement strand
GCCACGCAATTGTTCGGGACCGCCGATGCGCTGGTGCATATCGCGGGCGGCGCCGGACCAAACCGGGCGCCCGATCTTGAAACAACCGATCTTTCGATCTGGGAGCGGGTGATGACGCTGAACGTCACCAGCGCCTTTCTGCTCGCCCGTGCCCTGGTGCCGCCGATGCGCCGGCAAGGCTTCGGCCGGGTGGTGATGCTTTCATCCATTCTGGCGCGGGGCGAGAAAGGCCCAGCCACCACCGTGGCCGCACGGATTCCTTACGCGGCGGCAAAAGCGGCGCTGACCGGACTTACCGCGCAACTGGCCAAGGATTGCGCCGCCGACGGGGTCAGCGTGAATGCGGTGGCGCCGGGATTGATCCTGGGCGATGCCGGCACGCGCATTCGCGACCGCTTCGATGCCCTGCCGGAACAGGAGCGCGCCCGGATGCTGGCCGCCATCCCCGCCGGACGGCCGGGCACGGCGGACGAAGTGGCGGGCATGCTGGCGTTCCTGCTGTCGGGTGCAGCCGGTTACATCAATGGCGCAACCCTCACCATCGACGGCGCGGCTTCATAATCTCGAGCGCTCAAGGCCATGAGCTCAGGGCCATCAGAAGGCCGGCCATCAGGCGCCCCCGCTCCGCCAGGCTATCGATCTCGATATACTCGTCGCGCGTGTGCAGGAAATCGCCCCGCGCGCCCAACCCGTCCAGGGTGGGTATACCCATCGCGCCAGTGAAATTGCCGTCCGAGCCGCCGCCGGAGATTTCTCCCACAAGATCAAAACCCAGATCGGCGGCGATACGGCTGGCAGTCTCGAACAGCGCCCGGTCGCCCGCGCCGGTATGCCAGAAAGGCCGCACCGCGCCCGGCACCAGTTCGATCTCCGTGCCCGGCGCCGTGGGCCGCAAATCCGCCAGGGCCTGACGGCCGCGCGCCAGCGCCGCCTCGCTGGTGGAGACCGACAAAAGCTCGGCCTCGCATTCGCGCGCCACGCAATTGACCCATTGCCCGCCCCGGATCACGCCGGTGGAGAAAGTGCAGTCGGGCTGGCTGAGCCGGTCGATGGCGATGACCTGATGCGCCATTTCCTGGATCGCCGAGCGTCCTTCATTGAGGCGCAGGCCCGCATGGGCGGGCCGGCCGCGCGTCACCAGCTTGTAGCGGGCCACCGCGTGACGCCCCATCACCACGCCCCCGCTGCGGCGCGCGGGCTCCGGAATCAGGACATAGCGATGGCGCCGCGCTTCGGCTTCGACCAGATCGCGGGTCGAGGGGCTCCCCACCTCCTCGTCCGAATTCAACAGAACCGTAATCGGCAAAGGCGGGACCAGCCCCGCCTGCCGCAATGCGGCGATGGCGGCCAGGGCCAGGACGATGCCGCTTTTCATGTCCAGGATACCCGGGCCATGACAGCGGCCATCCTCTTCACGCCAGGGCATGTCATTCAACATGCCCATGGGGTGCACGGTATCGAGATGACCCATCAGGAGGATGCCGCCTCCAGGCGCGCCCGGCTTTGCGAAGCGCGCGCGCACGCAATCGCCAAAACCTTCCCTTCCCGGCACCTGTTCCACCATGGCACCCATCGCCAGGATTTCGTCCGCCGCCAGGGCCGCCATCCGGCTCACCGCTGCCGGGTCATAGCTGGGGCTTTCGCATTGCACCCAGCGCCGCAGGGTCGCCATCATCGCAGGCGTGTCCAATGGCAGATCGGCGGGACGGAAAGCGGTCATTGGCGAGGGCCCAGGGTGGATGGAGGCGAGCTTAGGAAGCAGCCCTGATGTGCGTCAACAAACCCCAGACGGCCATGACCCATCCCGCAACCCAGGCTATATAAGGATCGCATCAAAAGGCCGTGGCTCCCATCGCCGCCGCCGATCAAAAGGGGAAAGGCGTCATGGCGGCCAACACACGCAATCTGGAAAATTTCTGGATGCCGTTCACGGCGAACCGGCAGTTCAAGCAGGCGCCGCGCCTGCTCGAAAGCGCGCAGGGCATGTATTACCGCGATGTGGATGGCAACCAGGTGCTGGACGGCACCGCGGGTCTTTGGTGCGTCAATGCCGGTCATGGCCGGCGCGAGATCACCGAAGCGGTCGCCCATCAGCTGGAAAAGCTCGACTATGCGCCGGCCTTCCAGATGGGCCATCCGGTCGCGTTCGAATTCGCCGAGAAGCTGGCGGCTGCCGGTCCCGGCGGGCCGGCGGCGCAATTGGACCGCGTCTTCTTCGCGGGCGGCGGTTCGGAAGCGGTGGACACGGCGCTGAAGATCGCCCTCGCCTATCAGCGCGCCATCGGCCAGGGCACCCGCACGCGCCTGATCGGCCGCGAGCGCGGCTATCACGGCGTGGGTTTCGGCGGCATTTCGGTGGGCGGCCTGGTCAACAACCGCCGCGTCTTCCCGCTTCTGCCGGGCGCGGACCATCTCAGCCATACCCATGACCTGGCGCGCAACGCCTTCTCGCTCGATTTGCCCGAACATGGCGCCGAACTGGCGGACGATCTGGAAAAGCTGGTGGCGCTGCACGGCGCCGAGACCATCGCGGCGGTGATCGTGGAGCCGGTGGCGGGCTCGACCGGCGTGCTGCTTCCGCCCAAAGGCTATCTGGAGCGGCTTCGGGCCATCACCAAGAAATACGGCATCCTTCTGATCTTCGACGAAGTCATCACCGGCTTTGGCCGCCTGGGCACGCCCTTCGCGGTGGATTATTTCGGCGTCATCCCGGACCTAGTCACCACGGCCAAAGGCCTCACCAATGGCGCGATTCCGATGGGCGCGGTGTTCGCCAGCCGCGCCGTCCACGATGCCTTGATGCAGGGTCCGGCGGAGGCGATCGAGCTCTTCCATGGCTACACTTACTCTGGCCATCCCTCGGCCTGTGCCGCCGGGTTGGCGACCTTGGATATCTATCAACGGGAAGGCTTGCTCACCCGCGGCGCCGCTTTGGCCTCCGATTGGCGGACCGCGATGCACGGGATGAAGGATTTGCCCCATGTGGCGGACATCCGCACCATCGGCCTGATCGCGGGCATCGAGCTCACATCGCGCCCCGGCGCACCGGGCACGCGGGGCTATGACGTTTTCGTGAAATGTTTCAGTGACGGCCTTCTGGTGCGTGTCACCGGCGACATCATCGCGCTGTCCCCGCCCCTGATCCTGGAGCGCGAGCATATCGAAACCATCGCCGCCAAACTGTCCAAGGCCATCCGCGCCGTCGCTTGATTGTGTACGGTCGGGCCGTTGCCCGCGGCCGGGGTTGGACATAAGTTTTCCGGGCAACGAAGCCCGTCATGCCGGATGGTCGATCTCGACATTCCCAGTCTGCTGTCGGGCATCGCCCCCCGCTGGGTGAGCAAAGCTGCCTGCGCGGTGCTGGGGATCGGGCTGGCGGTCCTGTTGCGCTTCATCGTCCAACAGATCGTCCCCGGCGCAGCGCCCTTTGCCTTTGTCTATCCCGCCGCCCTGCTGGCCACGCTTCTGGGCGGCTGGCAGGCGGGAATGGGCACCCTGGCGGGGACCGAATTGCTCGCCTGGATATTCGTGGTGCCCAAAGGGCCCGACGGCGGCCATACCGGGCAGCAGGTGGCCGCGGCCATTCTGGTGGCGCTGACCGCGTCCGCCGTCATTGCGGTGGGCGAAGCCTTTCGCGTCGCCGCGCAGAAGATTGTCGCCGAGCGCAACGCCAAGCTTGCCGAGCGGGAATTGCTCTTTCGCGAATTGCAGCATCGCGTCAGCAACGACTTCACCATCGTCAACAGCCTGCTCGACCTGCAGCGCCGCCGCAGCACCGATCCGGAAACGCGCCAGGCGCTGGAACAGGCGATGGGCCGCATCCGGTCCGTCGCACAGGTGCATCACCATCTCTATAGGCTGCCGGACATCGGCGCGATCGATTTCCGCCAGTATGTGACGGATCTTTGCGCCGCCCTGGCCCAAGCCGCCTTTCCGCCCACCGGGCTTTATCTGCGCTGCCATTGCGACCAGGCCTATATGCCGCGCAACCGGGCGATCGCGATCGGCCTGGTGACCAACGAGCTGGTGACGAATGCCGTCAAACATGCCTTCCCCCATGACCGGGCCGGCAATATCGATGTCCGGTTCGAGAAGAGCGATGCGGGATGGGCGCTCAGCGTCAGCGACGACGGCATCGGCTTTTCCCAGCCTCAGAGCAAGGCGGGGCTGGGCACCAGCCTTTTGGAAGAATTCGCCCGTCAGGCCGGCGGCACTCTGTCGATAGAGGCCGGCAGCGGTACCCTGGCGCGGCTCGTCCTGCCGCCTTCTGCCGCCCAGTCTTCCCTACAAGACGGCAGCGACACCTGACGGAACCTTTTCCCTTGCCGCCCGTTCATAACGGTCAACGCGGGAAACACCTTGCTGTCCGAGCGTATCATGGCGCCGCCAACCGACGAGAGCCGTTACCGGCTGCTGGTCGAAGCCGTGACCGACTATGCCATCTATATGCTGGATCCGGCCGGCATGGTGACAAGCTGGAACCCCGGCGCCCGCCGCTTCAAAGGGTATGAAGCGCACGAAATCATCGGCGAGCATTTCTCCCGCTTCTACACGCCCGAGGATCGCAGCATCGGACTTCCGGAAGCCGCCCTGGACATCGCGGCCCGCGAAGGAAAATTCGAAGGCGAAGGTTGGCGCATCCGCAAGGACGGCACGCGCTTCTGGGCGCATGTGGTGATCGACCCGATCCGCGAATCCGGCGGCGAACTGGTGGGATTCGCCAAGATCACCCGCGACCTTACCGAACGCCGGCAGGCCGAAGAAACGCTGAGACGCAGCGAAGAGCAGTTCCGCCTTTTGGTCGAGAGCGTCACCGACTATGCCATCTACATGCTGGATGCGAACGGAAACATCTCCAGCTGGAACCAGGGCGCCCAGCGCATCAAGGGCTATCTGCCCGACGAGATCATCGGCCGGCACTTCTCCAAATTCTACACCGCAGCGGACCGCCGGCATGGCGAACCGGAGCGCGCGCTTCAAACCGCGATCCGCGAAGGCCGCTTCGAACGGGAAGGCCTCAGGGTCCGCAAGGATGGGAGCGTCTTCCATGCGCATGTGATCATCGATCCCATCCGAGACGCGAAAGGCGAAGTGGTCGGCTTTGCCAAAGTCACGCGCGACATCACCGAACGCATCAAAACCCAGCATGACCTGGAACAGGCGCGCGAAGCCCTGTTCCAGTCCCAGAAGATGGACGCCATCGGCCAGCTGACCGGGGGCGTGGCGCATGATTTCAACAATCTGCTGATGGCGATCCTGAGCAGCCTCGAATTGGCGAAGAAGCGGCTGCCGGACGATCCGCATGTCGCGCGGCTGCTGGACAATGCCATACAGGGCGCGCAGCGCGGCTCGGTCCTCACCCAACGCATGCTCTCCTTTGCGCGGCGTCAATCGCTGGAACCGAAATCGATCGACCTGCCGGCATTGATGGGCAATCTGCTCGAATTGCTGCAAAGATCCATCGGTCCGGGCACGCGGATCGAGACGGACCTGCCGCGATCCTTGCCGCCCATCCTCGCCGACGAAAATCAACTGGAGCTGGCGCTGCTGAATCTGACGGTGAATGCGCGCGACGCGTCGACCGGAGCCGCCGCCATCCGGATCGGCGGCCAGGATCAAATGCTGAAAGCCGGCAATCCGATCGGGCTGCCCGCCGGGCGCTATGTCCTTATCAGCGTGACCGACGAGGGCGAAGGCATGGATGCGGAGACCCTGGCGCGCGCCACCGAACCTTTTTTCACCACCAAGGGCGTCGGCAAAGGCACGGGCCTGG
>JAFECO010000012.1 GCA_018242085.1 Pseudomonadota bacterium | reverse complement strand
GGGAAACGCGACAGCCAGGCTTCCTCCATGGTGAAGCACAAAATCGGCGCGAACCAGGTGACGACGCGGCGGAAGATTTCGTCCATCACCGTGCGCGTGGCCCTGCGGCGCTTGGCCGTGGCGGCATCGCAGTAAAGCGCGTCCTTGCGGATATCGAAATAGAACGCCGAAACGTCGTTGGTGAGGAAGTTGAACAGGGTCGCGGTGACGCGATTGAAATCGAATGCGGCATAACCGTCGCGGACCTGGGCATCGAGCTCCGCCAGCCTGGCCAGCATGAAACGCTCCAGCTCCGGCATCTCACTGGCGCCGATACGCTCTTTCTCGTCGAAGCCCGCCAGATTGGCGAGCAGGAAGCGGATGGTGTTGCGCAGGCGCCGATAGGCTTCGACATTGGCCTTGAGGATGTCCTGGCCGATGCGCAGGTCTTCGGTGAAATCCGAGGACGCCGCCCACAGGCGCAGGATCTCCGCGCCGTTCTTTTCCGCGATGACCTGTGGCGCCAGGGTGTTGCCCAGCGACTTGGACATTTTGCGGCCCTGGTCGTCCAGCACGAAGCCGTGGGTGAGAACGCCCTTGTAGGGCGCGCGTCCGCGCGTGCCCACGGATTCCAGCAGCGAGGACTGGAACCAGCCGCGATGCTGATCCGAACCTTCAAGATAAAGATCGGCCTGATCGGATTTGGGCCAGTGCGGATCGATGGGGTTTTCGACCGTGAAGACATGGGTCGAGCCGGAATCGAACCAGACATCCAGAATGTCCTTGACCTGTTCGTAGTCCGCGGGGTTGCGCCCCTCGCCCAGGAACCGTTCGGGCGGCGAGGTGAACCAGGCATCGGCGCCTTCGGCAGCGAACGCCTCTTCGATCCGCTGGAAGACGGCGGGATCGTTCAGCACGTCGCCGGATTTCTTCTCCACGAAGATCGCCAGGGGAACGCCCCAGGCGCGCTGGCGCGACAGGACCCAATCGGGCCGGGTTTCGACCATGGCGCCGATGCGGTTCTGGCCCCGCGGCGGATACCATTTGGTGTTGGCGATGGCGGCCATCGCCATTTCGCGCAAAGTCTTGTTGCCGAAGCCCGGCATCTTCTTGTCGATGGCGACAAACCATTGCGGCGTGGCGCGGAAGATCACCGGCGCCTTGGACCGCCAGCTGTGCGGATAGGAATGGCGCAGATTGCCCTTGGCGAGAAGCTTGCCCTTCTCGATCAGGGCCTTGATCACCGCGCCATTGGCGTCGCCATCCTTGCCGTCGGGCGTGAGAATCCTCTTGCCCGCGAAATGAGGGACCTTCGGCCCGTAAGACCCATCGGGCTCGACCACACTGAAAGCGTCGGGATTGTTCGCCGCATAGCCGGGGAAGGCCGTGGTGATCAACTCGAAATCGTCTTCGCCGTGACCTGGCGCGGTGTGGACGAAGCCGGTGCCGGTGTCGGCGGTGACATGCGCGCCCGCCAGGAGCGGCACTTCGAACTCATAGCCCAGGCTGCGGAAAGGATGCGCGCAGACGGTGGCCGCAAGCTCGCTTTGCTCCACCGTGCGCACGCGGGAGAGCATCATCTTGGCCTGCTTGGCGACGTCCTCCGCCAAAAGATCGGCCAGCAGAATCTGCTCGCCCGGCCGCGCCAGCGAACCGTCGGCGGCATCGGCGATCTGATAGAGCCCGTAGGAAATTTCCGGCGAGAAGGCGATGGCGCGATTGCCAGGAATGGTCCAGGGCGTGGTGGTCCAGATCACCACAAAGCCGTCCAGCCCGCCTTTGAGGATGGGGAATTTCACATAGATCTGCGGCGAGGACTTCTCGTGATACTCGACCTCCGCGTCGGCCAGCGCCGTCTTTTCCACCGGCGACCACATCACCGGGCGGAAGCCGCGATAGAGAAGACCATTCTCCACGAACTTCATCGCTTCGCGCGCGATCACCGCTTCGGCGCGGAAATTCATGGTGGTGTAGGGGCGCTCGAAATCGCCGATCTGGCCCAGGCGCTTGATCTGCTCGCGCTGCACTTTCAGCCAATGGCTGGCGAAGACCCGGCAATCGCGGCGCAACTGATCGGTGGGCACTTCGTCCTTGGATTTGCCCTCGGCGCGGTACTGCTCCTCGACCTTCCATTCGATGGGCAGGCCATGGCAGTCCCAGCCGGGCACATAGGGCGCGTCCTTGCCCAGCATGCCCTGACTGCGGACCACGAAATCCTTCAGGATGTGGTTCAGGCCGGTGCCCGAATGGATGTCGCCATTGGCGTAGATCGGGCCATCGTGAAGCACGAACAAAGGCCGTCCCTTGGCCCGCTCGCGCATCTTGGCGTAGAGGCCGATCTCCTCCCAGCGGGCCAGCCATTTCGGCTCGGCCTCGGGCAGGCCTGCCTTCATGGGAAAGTCGGTGGCGGGCAGGAACAGGCTGGCGCGGTAGTCCTGCGCCGGGGCCTCGGTTTTGGGCGGATTGGACATGATCCGGCGCTTCTAACAGTGCGGCGGAAGGCCGTCCAGCGTGGGGGTCTGGGGGGTAACGGCCAGGATTTCCCGTGCCTTGCGGGCGTCCGCCCCGATCTGGGCGATCAGGGCTTCGAGACTGGCGAATTTCGCTTCCGGGCGGATATAGGCGATCAGCTCCACCGACAGATGCTTGCCATAGAGATCGCCGTCGAAATCGAACAGATGGGCTTCCATCAGGGGCACCTCGATCTGGTACATGGGCCGGATGCCGAAATTGGCCACCCCGTCATGGCGGCCGACCGGCTTTTCATTCTCCAGGATGGTGACCCTGACCGCATAAACGCCGAAGGCGGGCGCCAGGCAGTGCCCCAGATGCATATTGGCGGTGGGAAACCCCATCTGGCGGCCCCGCGCATCGCCATGCTCGACCCGCGCCTCCACCGCCCACCAGCGGCCCAAAAGCCGCGCCGCGTCTTCGGGCATGGCCGCCTTCAGGCTGTCGCGAATGCGGGTGGAGGAGATTTTCTCGGCGCTGCCGCCTTTGTCGGCCGTCACCATGTCGAAACAGGTGACCGAAAAGCCTTCCATCTCGCCCATATAGGAGAGGGTTGCGACATTGCCGCCCCGCCCCTGCCCGAATTCGAAATCCGGCCCCACCACAACGCCGGAAAGGCCCAGCCCCTTGACCAGCACATCGCAGACGAAATCGGGCGCGCTGCGCTTGGCCATGCTCTCATCGAAGGTCAGGGCGAACATCGCGTCCACGCCCAGCTCCGCCAAAAGCCGCGCCTTGGCGCGCAGCGGCGTCAGGCGGATGGAATCGGGACGGGGGCGGAAGAACTCCGCCGGATGCGGCTCGAAGGCCAGAACCGCCAGCGCGCTTTTGCGCTCTTCGGCCAGGGCGCGAGCCTCGGCAATCAAAGCCTGGTGGCCGCGATGGACGCCATCGAAATTGCCGATGGCGACGACGGCGCCCTGATAAACCGCCGGTACGTCATCGAAATGGCGGAAGATGCGCATCGTCAGCTTTTGGGCCGCTTCGGCGCCAGTACCAGGGCTTCGCCGGTCACCGCCACCGTATCGCCGACCATGCACAGGCAATCCATTACCACCTGACGGCGGTCGCGGATTTCACGCACGGTGCAGGTGGTGACCACGGTCTCGCCGATCCGCACCGGCGCCTTGAAGCTGAAATTCGCGGACACGAAAATAGAGCCTTCGCCGGGAAGCCGGGTGCCCATCACCGCGGAGATGAAGCCGATCGACAATACGCCATGGGCGACACGCCCGCGGAATATGGTCTTGGCGGCATAGGCCTCGTCGAAATGAACCGGATTGTGATCACCGGTGGCGTCGCCGAACATCTGCACATCGCGCTCGGTGACGGTCCTTTCCATGCTGGCCGATTGGCCGACGTGAAGGTCCTCGTAATAAACGCTTACCATCTGAGAGCTCTCATGGCCGCCTTGGCTTCGACATGGGCGGCGTCAAACATTTCGCCCAGATGTTCGGGCGTGTAGGGCTCGATCTCTTCGCCATGAAGGCCGTCGGCGATGAAGAGCGCCGCCAGCCCCGCGGCTTTCGCCCCCTTAAGATCAGTGATCAGCGCATCCCCGATGGCGAGCGCCCGTGAGGGCCGGCCCGCTGCCGTGAGGGCGGCATCATAGATCGCAGGATAAGGCTTGCCGTAATAGGTGACCGGCCCCCCGATCGCTTCGTAAGCCTGAGCCAGCGCGCCGGCACACCAGCAGAGCTGGCTGCCCCGATAGACCTTCAGATCGGGATTGGCGCACAACATGGTGAGATTTTTCGCCCGCATCGCCGCCAGTATATCGGAATAATCGTCGGGCGTTTCGGTGAGGTCGTCCGCGAGCCCGACGCAAAGCGCCACATCGGCCTTGTCGATTCCGGTGCGGGCGATATCAAGACCGCTCAGCAATCCGGTGTCCTGCTCCGGTCCGATATAATAAAGTGCAAGGGATGGATCCCGCCGGACCCGCGACGCCAGATCCGCGCGCACCGCGCCGCCAGAGGTGACGATGGCATCGTAAAAATCCGTGGCGACGCCGATGCGGCGAAACTGTTCCTCCACCGATCCCGGCGGACGCGGCGCGTTGGAGAGCAAAATCACCTTCCCATGCGAGTGGCGGAACCGGCGCAGCGCTTCGGCCGCTTCGGGAAACGGTGCTTGACCGTCATGGACCACGCCCCAGATATCGCAGATCAGGGCGTCATGGTCGCGCGCGATTTCGCCAAGGCCGGCAATCAGGCGGGGGGGAGACATCGGCTCCGGATCGCATGACCCATTGGCGCCGTCAACCGGTCCGGCCGGGCGGCCTTAACCGGCCTTGCGCAACTGTATCACCGGGGCCACATCGGGCTGCGAGCGGGCCGCCTCGTCGCGGACCGCGCGCGGCTCCCCGAACAAAAAGCCCTGGGCATAGTCGACGCTATAGTCGAGCAGCTGCACCACGGTCTTCTCGTCCTCGACCCGCTCGGCGATCAGGTTGAGGCCGTGGCGAGACAACAGCTTCTTGAAGTCCTCGGCGGCGACGGCGGCACCGGCATCGTTCATGCCCCCCGTCAGGATGTCGGCGCGCAGCTTCAAATGGCGGAAGCCCATGGTCTTCAGCTTGACGAAATCCAGCGCCAGGGTTTCCACATGATCCATCGAGAGGGCAAAGCCCAGCTCCGCGAGACGGGCGAGATTCTGTTCCCCCGCCGGCCCGGCCTTGAGGACCGCGCCTTGGGCGAATTCGAAGATGATCTGGCCGGCCAGGTCGCGATTGGCCTGCATATAGTCCAGGAATTGCGGGAAGAATTCCCCGTCGGCCAAAGTGTCGCCTGAGATATTGCAGAATACGCCGATCTCGCGGCTTTTCTGGGTGAGGCGGCGAACGATCTGGACGCAGCGGAACAGCAGAAGATTGTCCACCACGCTCATCAATCCGGCGGGCGCGGCGACCTTGATATATTGCGCCGGCATGATCACCGAGCCGTCTTCGGCGCGCAGGCGCGACAAGGCTTCATAGTAGCGCAGCTTGCGCTGTGGCAGGCTGACGATGGGCTGCAGATAGAGATCGACGCGATTTTCTTCCAGGCTGGCGCGGATCGTTTCCAGAAGGTCGCGGTCGCCCATCGCCGTCAAATAGGCGCCGGCACTGCCCTGGCGGCGGCCGGTTTGCATCACATGCTCCGGCCCGATCGCCTCCTGGGCGCTCCGCGCGCTCTTGGAAACCCGGTTGGCGAATTCGCGCATCAGGCTTTCCAGCACTTGAAGCTCGGAGACGATTTTCTTTCCTTGCGCATCGGTGCGTGCTTCCAGCTGCGCCGTCAGATCGTCCATGCGGTGGCGGGTGGTGGTCAGCGCTTCCTCGAATTCCAACGTCATGCGCCGCATCGCCGAAATTTCGCGGGCGGTGGCGCGCTTGTCCTGACGGCGCGCAAAGCCGGCCGAAACATGTTGCGTGAAGAGGAATGCCAGCGCGCCGGACAGAAGGCCGACGGGCCAGCCGGAAATGAGCGCCAAGGCCGCGCCCAGAGTGGCGCAGGCGAAAAGGCAGGTCAGCATTATCAGGAACCGGGTCATGCCCACTCCAGATCGACGTTCGAGGCGAGTCTGGCTGGCTGACTGTTTCCAATCTGTTAACCGGGATTTTTCCGCTTCCGCCGCCATGCGCCGGTTAGCAAATGGTTAAAGAAAAGCCCCGGCATCGCTGCCGGGGCCATTTCACCGTTGAACTCGGCCAACTGGATTTACCGCCCCTGGCGGTCATAGCGGTCGCCGCCGAAGCCGCCCCGCCAATTCCCGCGAGAGCGGTCCTGCTGCGGCGCCGGGCGCTCCTGGGCCTGTGGCGCCGCCGGCTGCTGGGGCGCCGGATTGCCGCGCATGCCCTGCCCGCCAAAATTGCCGCGTCCGGAGTCCCGGTTGCCGAAATCGCGGCGCTCGGAATTGCGATCGCCGGAATTGCCGCCATTGAAATTCCGGCGGTCGAAGTTCTGGCGGTCCAAATTCTGACGGTTGAAGTCTTGGCGGTTAAAGTCTTGGCGGTTGAAGTTCTGACGGTTGAGATCCTGGCGGTCCCCGTCGGAGCGGCGGCCGTCGAATCTGCGGTCATTGTCGGATCCGCGATTATTCGGCGTCTGATTGAAAAAGTTCTGACGATTTTGGAATTGACGGTTGTCGAACCGGCGGTCGTCGCGATTGTCGAACTGTCGATTTTCAAATCGACGATTGTCGAAACCGCGATTGTTGCCGAAGCCGCCGCGGAAACCATTGCCGCGATAAAAATCCCGGCCTAACGCCGAACCGTAACGGCCCTGATGCCACCAGCTGGGACGCGGACCGCGCCATTCGTCGTTGCGCCAGCCGCCGCGGATCCAATATTGCCGGCGGCCGAACCAGTCGCGGTAATAGACCGGACCGTTGAACCAGGTATCGCCGTAATAGACCGGCCCATAATAGATCGGCATGTCCCAGTAATCGTCCGGGCAGCCATAGTCGTCGCAATAGCCGCCGCTGTCATAGGAGAAGCCGATCCCGCCATCGGGCAGATCGCCATAGCCGTAATCATACCCATTGGGATCGCCATAATAGCCATTGCCGTAATAACCGCTGTCATAGCCATAGCCTTGGGCATTGGCACAGCCCGACATTGCGGTGGCGCCCCCCGCCACCAGCAAGGCGGTGAAAACCGCTTTCCAGGAGAATTTCATCACGCACTCCACCGTTCGCGCAGGATCGCGCTTGTCATGACATTCCACCTTTGCGGTTGAACGGCGGCTGAACCGATCAAGGCGGGATTGTGTTCCCCGTCAACCAAAAGAAGGCCGACCAAAAGAAAACGGCCCCGGTTGCCCGGGGCCGTCTTTTGTTGAACGGACCGATGCCTAGCGGTGATGGCCGCCGTGCCAGCCGCCATGGCCGCGATCCCAGCCGCCACGGTGACCGCCCCAGCCGCCGCCGAAGCTGAAGCCGATGCTGGGGCCGTAATAGTAGCTGGGGCCATAATAGCCGCGATAATAGGCCGGGCCGTAGCCGCAGCGATAAGGGCTGTACCAGCGGCTATACGGGTCGCAGGAATAGCGCGGCGCATAATATCCCGGACCATAGTCGTAATAACCCGGACCAACGCCGATGCCGACGGAAACCTGCGCCTGTGCCGGAGCGCTCGCCACGACGGTCGCGGCGCCCGCCAGAAATATCGCGCTCAACGCAACTTTCGCGAATTTTTTCATTTCGAGTCTCCTTGCTCAAAACCTGATGCGATCCTGATCGCGCACGGCTGAACCGCACATGAACAACGGTTTCAGGCATTGCGCGTTTGCGGGCGAATCGAAAAAACCTCGAAACCGCCACAATTACCGACCCAACGAGCACCGGCTTTCTTCCCCACGTGGCCGCAGGCCTGACGGGGAGATGTCTGCTAGCGGGCTTGCCCGCCTGGCGGACAGACGGGGGAAACAAAAAGCCTCCTCCTTGACCTTCCTGGGGGTCGCTCCTAAATACCCGGCGATGGTTTGGCACTCTCGTTCCGGGAGTGCTGCCATATAAGTTTTTTATTAGTCGAACCAATACCTTAGGAGAGGCACGCATGAAGTTCCGTCCCCTTGGCGACCGCGTGGTCGTCCGCCGCATCAAGGAAGATACCAAGACCGCCGGCGGCATCATCATCCCGGAGACCGCCCAGGAAAAGCCGCAGGAAGGCGAAGTCATCTCGGTCGGCCCCGGCCTGATCGATGAGAAGAGCGGCAAGCGCAACCCGCTGGAAGTCAAGGCGGGCGAATTCGTCTTGTTCGGCAAATGGTCCGGCACCGAAGTGAAGATCGATGGCGAGGAGCTCCTGATCATGAAGGAGAGCGACATCATGGGCGTGGTCGAAGGCCGCAAGGCGAAGAAGTAAGCGCCCTTAAAGCAGCGACAGGCATCAAGGCCCCTCGCTTCTTTCCATCACAACAGATTCAACAGAATTCAGGAGACTAAAGAATGGCAGCCAAAGATGTGAAGTTCGGCGCCGATGCCCGCGAAAAGCTTCTGCGCGGCGTCGACATCCTTGCCGACGCGGTGCAGGTGACCTTGGGCCCCAAGGGCCGCAATGTCGTGATCGACAAGAGCTTCGGCGCCCCGCGCACGACCAAGGACGGCGTGACCGTGGCCAAGGAAGTCGAGCTTGCCGACAAGTTCGAGAATATGGGCGCCCAGATGGTGCGCGAAGTCGCCTCCAAGACCAACGACGCGGCCGGCGACGGCACCACCACCGCCACCGTCTTGGCCCGCGCCATCGTGCGTGAAGGCGCCAAGTCGGTTGCCGCCGGCATGAACCCGATGGACCTGAAGCGCGGCATCGAGAAGGCGGTCGAAGCCGTCGTCGCCGACCTCAAGAAGCGTTCCAAGAAGGTCAAGTCGAACGAAGAGATCGGCCAGGTCGGCACCATCTCCGCCAATGGCGACCACGAAGTCGGCGACATGATCGCCAAGGCCATGTCGAAGGTCGGCAATGAAGGCGTGATCACTGTCGAGGAAGCCAAGTCGCTGGCGACCGAGCTGGATGTCGTCGAAGGCATGCAGTTCGACCGCGGCTATATCTCGCCCTACTTCATCACCAATGCCGAGAAGATGGTCGCCGAACTCGACGATCCGGCGATCCTGATCCACGAAAAGAAGCTCACCAGCCTGCAGCCCATGCTGCCGATCCTGGAAGCGGTGGTGCAGTCGGGCCGTCCACTCCTGATCATCGCCGAGGAAATCGAAGGCGAAGCCCTGGCCACCCTGGTGGTCAACAAGCTGCGCGGCGGCCTCAAGGTCGCGGCGGTGAAGGCGCCGGGCTTCGGCGATCGCCGCAAGGCCATGCTGGAAGACATCGCCATCGTCACCGGCGGCCAGGTGATCAGCGAAGACATCGGCATCAAGCTGGAAAATGTGAAGCTGAACATGCTGGGCACCGCCAAGAAGGTGCGCATCGACAAGGAAAACACCACCATCGTCGATGGCGCCGGCAAGAAGGCCGACATCCAGGCCCGCGTCGGCCAGATCAAGGCCCAGATCGAAGAAACCACCAGCGACTATGACAAGGAAAAGCTGCAGGAACGTCTGGCGAAGCTCGCCGGCGGCGTTGCGGTGATCCGCGTCGGCGGCGCCACGGAAGTCGAAGTCAAGGAGCGCAAGGACCGCGTCGATGACGCGCTCAATGCCACCAAGGCGGCGGTCGAGGAAGGCATCATCCCGGGCGGTGGTACCGCCCTGCTCTATGCCTCCAAGAACCTCACCAACCTCACTGGCGACAATGACGACCAGACCCAGGGCATTGCCATCGTGCGCCGCGCGATCCAGTACCCGATCCGCATGATCGTCCAGAATGCTGGTCAGGAAGCCTCGATCATCGTCGGCAAGCTGATAGAGCAGAAGTCGAACACGTTCGGCTATGACGCCCAGAACGAGAAATATGTCGACTTCATCGATGCCGGCATCGTGGATCCCACCAAGGTGGTGCGCGTGGCGCTGCAGAACGCGGCTTCGGTCGCCAGCCTGCTCATCACCACCGAGGCGATGATCGCGGACCGTCCCGAGAAGAAGGCGCCCCCGATGCCGGGCGGCGGCGGCATGGGCGGCATGGGCGACATGGACTTCTAAGCCTGTGGCCCGGCTTGTCCGGGCCATCCATGCCTATCTTGAATGCGAAAGGCCCGGTGTTTCCACCGGGCCTTTTTTATTCCGCCGGAGCGCCCGCGTTGCGGCGGGACGCGCTCCGGTGGTGCCTCAGAAGCTGAACCAGACGCTTCCGCCGCTGTTTCCCGGATATCCGCGATAGCGGGGATAGTCGCGATAAGCGGGATAATAAGGCCTGCTGTTCCAGTACCAGCGGCGATAGGCGTCCCGGTCGCGGCGTTCTTCCCATCTGCGCCGCTCATACCAATCGCGCCGCCAATCGCTCCGATCCTCGTAGCGATGACGCGTATTCCAGCAATCGTCACCGTCCCAGTCGCACACCACGCGCGCCGAAGCCGGCGCCGTTGTCGCGGTCAAGACACCCAGGGACAATGTCGTCGCGGCCATCGCCGTGAATGCGATCGTCTTCAGGTTCATGGTCATTTTTTGCGCTCCCAAATCCCGGACATGCTCCCCATATCCCGGCATTCAGCGTGGCGAGAACGCGATGAACCGATCCTGAATGGACCTGGGCGCATTTGTGACCGATCGGTGACCGGCTGAAGACGCGCCAAGTAGAAGAGTCGTTCAAATATACAATTCGCCAACGCTTGCCGCTCGCTTTGGCTCGCGGCGTTCGCCGCTCAAAACGGTCCACTGGACCGTTTTGTCCGCCTTTGGCGGTCGCGTCTCACTCACCTGTCGCGCGCGGCGCTTCGAGCACGCGCACGGCCTGGCCGCCCTGAGATCCTTTCGGCGACAGGCGCAAAGCACTGAGCGTTGCGCCCGCCAGCGCGAAACCGACGCCAACCGCCAAAGCGATCCGCGTTCCGTTCACCGGATCCTGCGCCAGCAGCATCGCCACCAGGGCCGCGCCGATCGTCTGGCCCAGAAGCCGCGCCGTCCCCAGCATGCCCGACGCGCCGCCGCTGCGCTCGCGGGGCGCCGCCGCGATCATGGTGCGGTTGTTGGGGCTTTGGAACAGGCCGAAGCCCGCGCCCGCCAGCGCCATGCGCCATACAATGTCAGAGAGCACGGGATGGGGCGGCAGCAGCGCCAGCGCGGCCAGCCCGCCGGCAAAGACCAGGAGCCCGATACCGCCCAGAAGGCCGGCCGGATGCCGTTCGGCCAGCCAGCCGGCAATGGGCGCGGAAAAGCCCACGGCAATCGGCCAGGGCGTGATCAGAAGGCCGATCTGAACCGCCGAATAGCCGAACCGGTCCTGCAGATAGAAGGGCAGCGCCACAAAGGCCAGCATCTGGGCGCAGAAGGACGCCACCGAGGTGCAGACGGACAAGGCGAAGATGGGAATGCGCAGCAGGTCCACCGGCAAGAGGGGCGATGGGGCATGAAGCTCGCGCCGCACCAGCACGGTGCAGGCGATCGCCGCGACGGCGAACTCGGCCAGATACAGATACGGCGCCTCGCCATGGCCGACACTGTCGATGGCGGCGATGCCCACGCCGAATGTAACGGCACAGAGAACCGCCCCCCGCCAGTCGAAGGCATGGGACGCCCGTGGCGTGTGCGGCAAGGCCCGCCGGCCCACCAGCACCGCGGCGATGCCCACGGGAATGTTCACCGCAAACAGCCAGGGCCAGTTTCCCACCGACAGGATGGCGGCCGCCAGGGTGGGCCCCACCGCCGCCGAAACCGCCACCACCAGCGCGTTGATGCCGATGCCATGGCCCAATTGCTTACGGGGATAGGTGAAACGCACCAGCGCGGCATTGACGCTCATGATCCCGGCGGCACCGAAGCCTTGCACGATGCGCGCGGCGGTGAGCAGCACCAAGGTGTGCGACAGCGCGCACAGAAGAGATGCAATCGTGAACAGGGCCAGCCCCGCCAGATAGACCTTGCGATAGCCGACGATCTCGCCCAGCGCCGCCAGCGGCAGCAGCGAAATGGTGATGGCCAATTGATAGCCGTTGACGATCCAGACCGAAAAGGACGGGGTGGCATTCAGATCCTGGGCGATGGTGGGAAGCGCGACATTGGCGATGGCCCCGTCGATCACCGCCATCACGATGCCCAGCACGATGGTGAGGATCGCCCAATAGCGCTGGGGGAACGGCAGCCCGTCTTCGGCCTGTGTCATGCGCTCCGGGTTTAGTCGCCTTGGCCCGGAACGGCAATTGGGAAAAGGCCCGGCTCCGAACCGGGCCTTTCCGCGATGCGCCGCTCAGCGATACCAGCGGCCGTGATACCAATAGCCGTGATGCCAGCCGGGGCCCGCCGCCACGACACACCCCGTCAGCATCGGGGCCGCGGTCAGCGCCAGCATGATGGCAAGCGCAATCTTGTGAATGGGAAGCCTCATGGGATACCCCCTTTGATCAACGGCCGATCTGGCGGCTGACGGCGTTTTCCTGGCGGTTCAGGGAACGATCTTCCGCGCGCGTGATATGGCCACCATTGTTGCTGGCATCGAAACGTTCTTCCGCGCGGATGCCGCGATCTTCGGCGTGCAGATCGTGGGCCTGGGCCGCCGTGATCTCGCCGCTGCGGCGCTCGACATTGATGCGGTGATCCTGCCGGTTCAGGCGGGCATTCACTTCGGCCCTGCGCGGATGCGTTGCGCGCCAACCTTGGGCGCTGGCGGTGCTTGCGGTCAGGGCAATGGCGGAAAAGGTCAGCAGCGCGGCGGCTGCGATGGTTTTGATCGACATGTAAGCTCCATTCCTACATGCCCCTCCTATCCCCTTGCCATTCTCCCGAGAGCAAGCGGACAGACGTGAAACGGCGGGCCGGATTGCTTCCGTCGCCAACGGTATCAAAAAATGACCGGAAGACGCCTGCCCCTATTCCGGGGCGCGCAGATAGGGTTCGACTTTTCCCTTATATTTGACCGTCATCGCATTGCCGTGGCGGTCCACGGTCTTGCCCACGGCCAGCCGGACCCAACCCTCGCTGACGCAATATTCCTCGACATTGGTGCGTTCCACGCCATTGAAGCGGATGCCCACGCCCCGCTCCAAAAGTTCGGCATTGTGGAACGGGCTTTTGGGATCGGTGGAAAGCCGGTCGGGAAGTGTATCGCTCATGGACATGACCTTGACGGAAACAGGGCTTTGATAGGCCGATCCCCTGCTTGATTGCAATGGCGTTTCGCGCTCAAGTCCGCCCGCACAAAATCCATCAGGGAGATACCTTTGGCTTTCACCATCTATGACGCGTCCGTGCCGCCCTTGGCCCATATGCTGGGCAGCTTCCATTCGGTCCTCACCAAGGCCGAAGCGCATGCCAAGGAAAAAGGCGA
>JAFECO010000129.1 GCA_018242085.1 Pseudomonadota bacterium | reverse complement strand
TCGCCGGGGACGATCTGGCCCAACCGGCCGCCATTGGCCTTCGAATCGCATTCGGATTGTTCGCGCGCGATCGCCTCGAACCGCTGCGGGGAGCGGCGCAGTTCCGCAATCACGGCCTCGGCGCGTGCCACGGCGCCCGCATAGGCCTCTACATCATGCGGATGCGCCAGGAAGAGAATATGAGACGCCTCGTAAAGGTCCGGACTGCGGAACCGGGAGGGATTGGCGTCGTAGAAGGCCCGGCATCGGTCCTCGAAGGGCTCCACGACCGGGATGCGCGCCTCCATCAGCGCGCGTATCCGGGCTTCATCGTCCAACTCCCGCTTGCCGGGCGCGATCAGTTCCGGTTCCGCGGCGATGGCATCGCGCTTGGCTTCCTCCAGCAGCAGAGTGCGGATGATGAGGGCCCGCGCCGCGGCCTGAAAGGCCGCCGCGGGTGTCTGCGAGGGATGGTGCTGCGCCTCGGCCGCGATCATCTGCGGCGGCAGCACGACGCCATTGAGCTTGATGGCAGGACGTGGCGCCATGGTTCAGGCCTTTCCAAGCCGCCGGGTCCGCACGATCTGATAGCCGCGCCTTCCCAGATACCAGATCGGCGCGCTCCAAATGTGGACAAGGCGGGTGAAGGGGAAAATGAGGAATATCGTCATCCCCAACACCAGGTGAATCTTGAAGAGGGGTGAGACGTTGGCGACGAAATCCGCCGCGCCGGGCCGCGCGGTGACAATATGCTGCGCCCATTCCATCAGCACGATCATTTCACTGCCGTCCAGATGGTTCAGGGACACGAAAATCGTACCGAGACCGAGCAGCAATTGCGCCAGGAGGATGACCAGGACCGCAATATCGGCGAAAGAGGATGTCAGCCGGATGCGCGAGTCGGAGAGACGCCGGTGCAGCAACATCACCAGGCCGGCCAGGCACATGATCCCCGCCACGCCGCCGACGATGATGGCGGTGAGTTGCTTGGCCGTGTGCGAGATACCCAATGCTTCGAATATGAAAACCGGCGTCAAAAGCCCGCCGGTATGGCCGACAAGGATGATGAGTATCCCGGCATGGAACAGGTTGCTGCCCCAGATCAGCTGGCGGCGGCGCAACAGCTGGCTGGACTGGCTGCGCCAGGAATATTGCTCCCGGTCGAAGCGGATCAGGCTGCCGATGAAGAAGACCGACAGGCAGATATAAGGATAGATTCCGAACAGATAGTAATTGATCCACTGGTTCATGTGCGCGCACCCATAAGGCGTTCGGATTTGCTTTTTTCGGCGGGGACATCCATGCGCCGCAGCATATCGGTGGCGCGCGGACAGCCATCTGCGGCCGCATCGCCCGGACCGAAGCGCACTTCGGTTTCTTCCCAGGCCTTGTCCAGCGCGGCCAGATCGGACGGATCCTCGATCGTCTCAAGGCGCAGTTCAGCCAGGATATCCGGGCTGGGAGCAATCTTCGACAAGACGACCAGGCCTTCCAGGACAGCGGCGTAATCGCTGTCGCGGCTGCGCAGCCGTTCCGCCAATGCCGCCAGGATATGCGCGGGTTCCGCCAGATGGGCTCGCGCCTCCGCCTCCTCCAAAGTCGAGAGAAATTCCAGGAACAGCGGAATATAGTCGGGCAACTCCGCCGCCGCGATATCCAGCCCGGCCTCGCGGTAGCGTTCCAGCAGCGAGACCATTGCCTGACCGCGATCGCGCGATTCGCCATGCACATGCTCGAACAGGTGCAAGGAAAGCGATCGCGTGCGGTCGAACAGATCGACATAGGCAGACTGCGCCTCCAGCAGATCGGCCGCGGCGATATCCTCGATCAATGCGCCGATTGCCGCCCGCTGTTTGGCGGGCAGCAATTGCTCCGCATTCAAGATCCCGATGAGGTCCCGCGCCGCCCCTTGGAGTTCGGCGGTGGGGTAGGACAATACCGCACTCAGCACTTTATAGGTCACGCTCATAGTCAAGCCCCCGCCGGATCCGGCAGTTTATGTTTCTTGGGAACATTGAAGATGTTGGTCGTGCTGGCGCCGTCCGAACAGCCATTGCCGAAACTGAAGCCGCAGCCGCCCCGCAGATCCAGCGCATTTTCCGAATTCTCGCGGTGCGCCGTGGGGATGACGAAGCGGTCCTCGTAATTGGCGATCGCCATGGTGCGGTACATGTCCTCGATTTGCGACGGCGTAAGGCCAACCCTCGCCGCCACGCCTTCGTCGATGACGCCATCGACCGTCTTGGCCCGCATATAGCCGCGCATCGCCATCATGCGCTCCAGCGCCAGGGCGACCGGCTCTTCCTTGCCGGCCGTGAGCATGTTGGCGAGATATTTCAGGGGAATGCGCAGCGAGCGGACATCGGGCATATCGCCTTCCAGATCGATTTGCCCTCTTTCCGCGGCCGACTGAATGGGCGACAGCGGCGGGACATACCAGACCATCGGCAAGGTGCGGTATTCCGGATGCAGCGGGAACGCGACCCGCCAGTCCATCGCCATCTTCCAGACCGGCGATTTCTTCGCCGCCTCGATCCAGCTATGCGCGATGCCGTCGGCGGCGGCCTGAGCCTGGACCTTGGGATCGAAGGGATCGAGGAACACCGACATCTGCGCTTCATAGAGATCGGCCTCGTCGGGTGTCGCGGCGGCCTCGGCGATGCGGTCCGCGTCATAAAGCACGACACCCAGATAGCGGATGCGCCCCACACAGGTTTCGGAACAGACCGTGGGCTGCCCGACTTCCAGCCGGGGGAAGCACAGGATGCATTTCTCGGACTTGCCCGACTGCCAGTTGTAATAGACCTTCTTGTAGGGGCAGCCGGAGACGCACATGCGCCAGCCACGGCACTTGTCCTGGTCGATCAGGACGATGCCGTCTTCCTCGCGCTTATAGATCGCGCCCGACGGGCACACCGCGACGCAGGCCGGATTGAGGCAATGCTCGCACAGCCGCGGCAGATACATCATGAAGGTATTTTCGAACTGGCCGTAAATCTCTTTTTGAACGCCCTCGAAATTCGCGTCTTTGGAGCGCTTGGAGAACTCCCCGCCCAGGATTTCCTCCCAGTTGGGGCCGCCCTCGATCTTCTCCATGCGTTCGCCGGTCACCAGCGAGCGCGGCCGCGCCGTGGGCATGGCCTTGGAATCCGGCGCCGTGTGCAGATGCCGGTAATCGAAGGTGAAAGGCTCGTAATAGTCGTCGATCTCCGGCAAATCCGGGTTGGCGAAGATATTGGCGAGAATGCGCCATTTCGCCCCCATGCGCGGCTGGATCTTTCCGTTCTTCTTGCGCAGCCAGCCGCCGTTCCAGCGCTTCTGGTTTTCCCATTCCTTGGGATAGCCGATGCCGGGCTTGGTCTCGACATTGTTGAACCAGGCATATTCGACGCCCTCGCGCGACGTCCACACATTCTTGCAGGTCACCGAACATGTGTGACAGCCGATGCATTTGTCGAGATTGAGCACCATCGCGATCTGTGCGCGAACCTTCATGACACTTTCTCCTGCGCGCCAGCCGCTCTTTCTTCCATCCAGTCGGTCTTCGCCTGTTTGCGGACAATCACGAACTCGTCGCGATTGGAGCCCACGGTACCGTAATAGTTGAAGCCGTAGCTCTGATGGGCATAGCCGCCGATCATGTGCGTGGGCTTGAGAACGGTTCGCGTGACGGAATTGTGGATGCCGCCGCGCTGACCGGTCACTTCGGATCCCGGCATGTTCACGATCTTTTCCTGCGCGTGATACATCAGGACCATGCCTTCCGGCACGCGCTGGGACACCACCGCGCGCGCCACCAAGGCGCCATTCAGATTATAGGCCTCGATCCAGTCGTTATCCTCGATCCCGACCTTTTGCGCATCGACCTCGCTGATCCAGACGATGGGACCGCCGCGCGACAGGGTCAGCATCAAGAGATTGTCGGTATAAGTCGAATGGATGCCCCATTTCTGGTGCGGGGTGATGAAGTTCAGCACGATCTGCTTGTGACCATTATCCTTGGTGTCGATGATCGGCTTGATGGTCTTGGTATCGATCGGGGGACGATAGACCACGAATTGCTCGCCAAAGGCGCGCATCCAGGGATGATCCTGAAAGAGCTGCTGGCGGCCCGTCAGGGTGCGCCAGGGGATCAGCTCATGCACATTGGTATAGCCGGCATTGTAGCAGACCTTTTCGGATTCGATGCCGGACCAGGTCGGCGAAGAAATGATCTTGCGCGGCTGGGCTTGGATATCGCGGTAGCGGATCTTCTCGTCTTCCTTGGCCTCGGCCAGATGGGCATGTTCACGGCCGGTGAATTCACCGAGCGCATGCCAGGCCTTCATGGCGACTTCGCCATTGGTCTCCGGCGCCAGGGACAGGATGACTTCCGTGGCGTCGATATCCGTCTCGATGCGGGGCAAACCCTTGGTAACGCCCTCCTCCGAGACGATGCCGTTGAGCTTGCCCAGCAACTCGACTTCATGCTCGGTCTTCCAGGCTATGCCCTTGCCGCCATTTCCGATCGATGACATGAGCGGCCCCAGGGCCGTGAAGCGCTTGTAGATATTCGGATAGTCGCGCTCGATCACGCTCATCCCCGCCATGGTCTTTCCTGGGATCGGCGCAACTTCGCCCTTCGACCATTCCTTGACGCCGATAGCCTGAGCGAGTTCGCCCGGGCTATCGTGCTGCATGGGCGTCAAGACAAGGTCCTTTTCCTTGCCCAGCACTTCGGGCGCGATTTCGGAGAACCGCTTGGCGAGCCCCTTGTAGATTTCCCAGTCGCTGCGGCTTTCCCAGACCGGATCGACGGCCGCGCTCAAGGGATGAATGAAGGGGTGCATGTCCGAGGTATTGAGATCGTTTTTCTCGTACCAGGTGGCGGTCGGCAGCACGATGTCGGAATAGACGCAAGTCGTGGACATCCGGAAGTCCAGCGTCACCAGAAGATCGAGTTTTCCTTCCGGCGCCGCATCATGCCACACCACCTGGGACGGTTTCTGTTCCCCGGTTCCGCCCAGATCCTTGCCCTGAACGCCATGCGAGGTGCCCAGAAGATGTTTGAGGAAATATTCATGGCCTTTGCCGCTGGAGCCCAAAATGTTCGAGCGCCAGACGAAGAGATTGCGCGGCCAGTTCGCCGGATTGTCGGGATCCTCGCAGGATAGTTTGAGCCGGCCGGTCGCGATCTCGTCGCGCGCGAAATCCTTCGGGTCCTTGCCGGCGGCCTCCGCCGCCTTGACCACCTCCAGGGGATTGGTCTGGAGTTGCGGCGCCGATGGCAGCCAGCCCATCCGCTCGGCGCGGACATTGAAATCGATCAGGCTACCTTTCCATTCTTCCTTGTTCGCCAGCGGCGAGAGGATTTCATCGACGCCCAGACTCTCGTAACGCCATTGGTCGGAATGCGCATACCAGTAGGAGGTCGCATTCATATGGCGCGGTGGGCGTGCCCAATCCAGGGCAAAGGCGAGCGGTGTCCAACCGGTTTGCGGCCGCAGCTTTTCCTGCCCGACATAATGGGACCAGCCGCCGCCTTCCTGACCCACACAGCCGCACATCACCAGCATGTTGATGATGCCGCGATAGGTCATGTCCATGTGGTACCAGTGATTGATGCCGGCACCGAGAATGACCATCGATTTGCCCTTGGTCTTTTCGGCATTGCGCGCGAAGGCGCGGGCGACGGAGATCACCGAATCGCGCTTGACGCCGGTGATGCGCTCCTGCCAGGCGGGGGTATAGGGCACGTCGTCATCGAAGCTGGCGGCGACATTCTCGCCGCCAAGGCCGCGATCCACGCCATAATTG
>JAFECO010000128.1 GCA_018242085.1 Pseudomonadota bacterium | reverse complement strand
AGCCTCACCGAAGCGGCCATGCTGGCGGGCAGCGTCAAGGCGCCCGCGCGCTACAACCCCATCGCCGATGCCGATGCCTCGCTGGCCCGCGCCGGCGTGGTGTTGCAGGCAATGCGGGAAACCGGTTTCATCACCGAAACCGAGCAGCGCCAGGCCGAAACCACGCGCCCGCGCATCGTCGCCAGCAACGGAACGCCCCAGGCCGGCTATTTCACCGATTGGGTGATCTCGCAGCTGAACGGCATTGTCGGCCAGGACGTGGCTGCGGTGATCGTGGAGACCAGCTTCGACCTGGGCACCCAGGATATGGCGGAACGGGCGATCACCCAGGGCCTGGACGCGGAAGGCGAGAAAATCCATGCCGGGCAAGCGGCGCTGGTGGCGATGACGCCGGACGGCGCCATCCGGGCGATGGTGGGCGGACGGTCCTATGCCCAGTCCAGCTTCAACCGCGCCACCGATGCGGTGCGCCAGCCCGGTTCTGCGTTCAAGCCCTTCGTCTATCTGACAGCGTTCGAGAATGGCCGCACCCCGGACGACATCATGCATGACGGGCCGATCAATATCCGCGGCTGGAAGCCGTCCGACTTTGACGGCAAATACAAAGGCGACATCACATTGACGGAGGCCTTTGCGGAATCCTCCAATGTGATCGCGGCAGAGCTGACCGATCAATTGGGGCCCAAGGAAGTGGCGGCTACGGCCAAGCGGCTTGGCATCACCTCGCCCCTGGAAGCGGTCGCGTCGCTGGCCTTGGGCACGTCGGGCGTGACGCCATTGGAATTGACCGGCGCCTACGCGCCTTTCGCCAATGGCGGCAATGGCGTTGTGCCCTTCGCCATTCTGCGCGTCCGCAGCAAGACGGGAAAAATTCTGTATCAGCACAAGCCGGGCGCGCCGAATCCTGTGATGTCCCAGGCCAACAACAGCGCGATGACCAAATTGATGGTGCAGACCGTCACCACCGGCACCGGCAAAGCGGCACGGCTGGCCGAACGCCCCACCGCGGGCAAGACCGGCACCACCCAGGATTTCCATGACGCCTGGTTTGTGGGCTTCACCGCCGACCTGGTGACCGGCGTATGGGTGGGCAACGACAATGCCGCGCCGATGAAGAAAGTCACCGGCGGCGGCCTGCCCGCGCGCATCTTCCACGCCTTCATGGAGGATGCGGAGCAGGATCTGCCGGTGCGCCCGCTGGCGGGAAGCGAGGTGCTGGTGGCCGATACGGGCGACGCCGCTGCAACGCCGACAGAGGCAGAAGCCGCGCCGGCCGCGGAAGCCACACCGCCGCCTGCCCCGGTCGTCGCGGAAAAGGCGCAGGATCCGTTTGAGAAAATCTTAAATAGTCTGTTCGGCGGAAAACCGAACTAGTTGTAGCGCAGGAGACTGCGGCCATTGTCGCGCAGCCATTTGCGGGCGCGGTCGACATCGGGCGACAAGGTCGCCACATGCGCCCAGAATCGCGGGGAATGATTCATTTCCTTCAAATGCGCCACTTCATGCGCCACCACATAATCGCGCACGAATTCCGGCGCGAAAATCAGCCGCCAGGAAAAAGACAGCGAGCCGTTCTGGCTGCAGGAGCCCCAGCGGCTTCGCGTATCGCGAACGCTGATCCGCGACGGCTTCAATCCCAGCCGCGCGGCATATTCGATGGACCGCGCTGACAACAGGGCCTTGGCCTCGCGCTTGAAGAAATCGGTCAGGCGGCGGGGCGCATGCTCGACCCGGCCATGAACCTGGATGGCGCCGTCGGCGGCCCAGACCGGCGCAGGACCACGTGTAAGATTGTGTTGAATGGGATGGCCCACGCCCAGGAACGGCACCGTGGCGCCGGGCATCAAGGCCACGGGCTTGGGCATGCGCTGCAATTGCCGCGCGATCCATTGGGTTTCGCCCCGCGCAAAGGCCATGGCCGGGCCGGCGCCGCCCCTGGCCGGCGCGGTGACCGTGACTTCACCGGTGTCGGGATGGACGCGCATGACAATGCGGCGGGCGCGGGGATTGAGGCGCACATTCACCGCCACATCCGCGCCGTCTATTGCAAGCAGTTCACGCCGGACGGCTCGCTTTTCGACTCGCTTGGCCTTAGGCTTGCCACGCAACAGGAACTTCAACATGTCAGAACGACCACGCTTTCATTTGGCGTTTCCGGTGCGCGACCTTTCCGAAGCGCGCGCATTTTACGGCGACCTGCTCGGCTGTCCCGAAGGCCGCTCGAGCGATGACTGGGTCGATTTCGATTTCTTCGGCCATCAGATCGTCGCGCATTTAAGCCCGGATGAGGTCGGACACAAAGCACATAATGACGTCGATGGCGATTCGGTGCCGGTGCGTCATTTCGGTGCAATACTTTCCATGGCGGAGTGGAAAAAACTTGCCGCGCGCCTGACGGAAAAGAAAACATCTTTCATCATCGAGCCCGGCATCCGTTTTGAAGGATTGCCCGGCGAACAGGCGACATTCTTTTTCCTCGATCCATCCGGCAACGCTCTGGAGTTCAAGGCTTTCCATGATGACTCGGCAATCTTTGCGCGCTGAACAGATCGCCCTTCTGGTGGGTGCGGGCGGAACGTGTCTTTTTCTGGGCGCGCTGGGCTTTCAATATATCGGCGGCATCGCGCCCTGCGAAATGTGCCACTGGCAGCGCTGGGCCCATATCGGCGCGGCGATCACCGGCATTCTGGCCGCGACCGTGGTGAAAGGCACGCCCACCGCGCGCGGCATGGCGTGGTTCGCGATCCTGTTCGTGCTGACATCGGGCCTGATCGGCGCCTATCAGACCGGAATGGAATATCACCTCTTGCCCGGCCCCGCCGCCTGCAGCGGCCACCGCTATGTTCTGGGCAGCAACATGCCGCCGCCGGAAGTACAATGCGATGTGGTGGCCTGGTCGCTGTTCGGAATCTCGATGGCGTCCTGGAATGCGATCTGCTCGTTCCTCATCGCGGGCCTGGGCGCGTTCGGGCTTTCGAAGATCGCCGCCAATGACGGCGCGCTGGGCCAGCAGAATGCCGCGTAAGCCCAAGCCCAGACTGCCGGGCGCCGCGCCCGACACCGAAGCGATGATCCGGGTGGACCATGCCGGCGAATATGGCGCGGTGCGCATTTATGAAGGCCAGCTGGCCGTGCTGAAGGGCCGCGCCAGCGCCGGCATCATCCGCCATATGGCGGAGCAGGAAGAGCATCATCTGAAGACCTTCGACCGGCTGGTGAATGAGCGCCGCGTGCGGCCCACGGCGCTGGAGCCGGTGTGGCGGGTGGCGGGTTTCGCGCTGGGCTTTGGCACCGCGCTGATGGGCGAAAAGGCGGCCTTCGCCTGCACCGCCGCCGTGGAAGAAGCCATCGACGAGCATTATGCGCAGCAGATCGCCGATCTGGGCGACCGCGACCCGACCCTGAAACAGACGGTCGAGGAATTCCGCGCCGACGAAGCCCAGCATCGCCAGACCGCGCTGGATCACGGCGCGGAGCAAACGCCGGGCTATCGTTTTTTGAGCGAGACGATCAAAGCCGGTTGCCGGGTGGCGATAAAATTATCGGAAAAGATTTAGCGATCTTGTCATGGCCCACCGGAGTGTGGGCCATCCAGTTGCAGCCAGCGGTATTGACGAAATTCGATCGCGTATCACCTGGATGGCCCGCATTCGCGGGCCATGACAATTGAATTACGGCTCCAGTTCGCTATCCCAATAAAGATAATCCGCCCAGCTCTCGTGCAGATAATTCGGCGGGAATCTGCGGCCGCGTTCGCGCAACTCGGTCACGGTCGGCTGATGCGGGCGATGGCGGGGATGCATGCCCGCTTGCGCCGGGGTGCGGCCGCCTTTTTCCAGATTGCAGGGACTGCAGGCCGTGATCACATTTTCCCAAGTGGTGCGCCCGCCCCTGGAGCGCGGGATCACATGATCGAAAGTGAGATCCTTGGGATCGCCGCAATATTGGCACTCGAAGGAATCGCGCAGAAAGACATTGAACCGGGTGAAGGCGGGATTGCGGGCGGGCTTGATGTAGGTCTTGAGCGACACCACCGAGGGCAGCCGCATTTCGAACCGCGCCGAGCGCACCACCCGGTCATATTCTTCCAGGATATTCACCCGCTCCAGGAACACCGCCTTGATCGCGTCCTGCCAGGACCAGAGGGACAGCGGATAATAGCTCAACGGACGATAATCGGCGTTGAGCACCAGAGCCGGGCAGTTACTGGTGGAGCGCAGAGGGGCTAACACGGCAGCAATCCTGTGAAGGCAGCTCTCCTATGTTCTGGTCCGCAACGTATGCCGCCCATCTTGGGCAACCAAGTGTAAAGGCGATTCGACCCTGTCCTCAAGTCGGAGAATCAGACGCTTACAAGATGCGTTCTCACTGTGACAGGCGCGCTAAAGCGGGCTGGAAAGGGGGCTTTCCGAGCGCAAATGCCCGCCCATGGCCAGCGCCATGAACAATCCCGCCATCACCAGGCTGTCCTGGTCGATGCCATGGCCCATGCCCCGCGTCAGATGCCATTGCACAGGCACGCCCGCAGCTCCCAAGCCGGTGGCGGCCGCGAACATGGCCGATGCGGGGATCACGGTATCGGCATCGCCATGGGTGAGCAGGACCGGAGGGCGTTTGCCTTCGGCCGGCGGCGGCGCCGCCAGCAGGCCCGAAAAGCCCACAATTGCCGCGGGCGGAACCCTGCGCCGCAGCCCCACATGCAGGGCCAGCATGGTTCCCTGGCTGAATCCGGCCAGGATCAGGCGTTCCGGCGAAAGGTTCAACCGCGCCAGTTCGGCATCCAGAAACGCTTCGATGCCGGGCGCCGCCGCGGCCACGCCGGTCTGCATCTCATGCGGATCGATCCGCGAAATGGGAAACCACTGGAAGCCCATGGGTGCGGCGGGCACGCGGTCCGGCGCGTTGGGCGCCACGAAGGCCGCGCCCGGCAGGAATTCGCGCCAATGCTCGGCCAGGCCGATCAGATCGTTGCCGTCGGCGCCATAACCATGCAGCAGCACGACCAGATGCGTGGCCGGCCCTTGTGCGGGCGGCAGATGGGGACCGGAGAGCGAAGCCATGTGCGGGAAAAATGTTTAAGTTGCCGCGATGATCGTTACACGCTTCGCGCCGTCGCCGACAGGGTATCTGCATCTGGGTCATGCTTTTGCCGCATGGGAAGCGGCGCGCGCGGGAACGCGTTTCCTGCTCAGGATCGAGGATTTGGACCAGGGCCGGGCGCGGGAGGAATTCGTCGCGGGCATTTTCGAGGATCTGGCCTGGCTGGGTCTTTCCTGGGAGGAGCCGGTGCTGCGCCAATCAAGGCGCATGGCGGCTTATCGCGACGCGCTGGCCCGGCTTTCGCCTTTCACCTATCCCTGTTTCTGCACCCGCAAGGAGATTGCCGAGGAAATCGCCCGCGCCGTTGAGGCGCCGCACGGGCCTGATGGTCCGCTCTATCCGGGCACCTGCCGTCATTTGTCCACCGATGAGCGCGCGGCACGCATCGCACAGGGCGACGCGTTCGCTTTGCGCCTGGACGCGGCGAAGGCGGCGGCAACGGTCGGTCCTCTCAGCTTCATGGAACATGGCCGTGTTCAAGCGGCCGATCCCTTGCTGTTCGGCGATGTGGTCTTGGCGCGCAAGGACATGCCGGCGTCCTATCACCTGGCGGTGGTGGTGGACGACGCGTTCCAAGGCGTGACTTTGGTGACGCGGGGCGAGGATCTATTACCCGCCGCGCATGTGCAGCGGCTGTTGCAGGCGCTGTTGGGCTATCCCGAACCGGCTTATGCGCA
>JAFECO010000127.1 GCA_018242085.1 Pseudomonadota bacterium | reverse complement strand
GGGTCCCGCAATGCCGGCCAGAAGCGCTTTTGTTCCGACGTGTCGTCGCTGGCCAGGCTTGTGGCGATGATCGCTTTTTCCTTTTCGTTCAGCCAGGGCGCGGTCTGCGGCCGGTCGGGCAGGAAGCGCAGGGTCAGAAATGCCAGCAGCATGGTGGGCGCGCCTTCCAGCAGGAACAGCCATTGCCAGCCCGCCAGTCCCAACATCCCGTTCAATCCCAGGATGGCGCTGGACAGCGGTGCGCCGACGACATTGGCCAGCGGCACGGCGGCCATGAAGAGCGCGACCAGCCGGGCGCGATAGGCCTTGGTGAACCAGAAAGTGAGATACAGAATCATGCCCGGAAAAAATCCGGCCTCGACCAATCCCAGCAGGATGCGCACCGCGTAGAATTGCGTGGCGTCGGTCACCAGGCTGTTGGCGGCGGAAAGCGCGCCCCAACCCAGAAGAATGGTGAATATCCACCGCCGTGCGCCCACACGCTCCAGAATGGCATTGGCGGGGATCTGGAAAAGGGCATAGCCCAGGAAGAAGGCGCCCGCGCCGAAGCCATAGACCGATGCGCTGAACCCCAGATCCTTGTTCATGGTCAGGGCCGCGAAGCCGACATTCACCCGGTCGGTGATGTTGGCGAAATAGAGCAGCATCATCAGCGGAATCAGCCGCCAGGCGCACTTGATGAAGACCTGGTCCTGCTCAGACATGCTCGCCCCCAAGGTCTTGCCGCAATGCGAAGCGCGGCGGACCAGGACGACTATCTAGCATGGTCTTCTGGATTTCACAGGATGGGCTATAGTCCCGGCCGCTTCGGCATCGGGGGATGGCATGACGATGAGATTGCTGGGAACGGGTGTCTTGGCGCTTACCCTCGTCGCGGCTTCCGCCGAGGCTCGTGTGGTGGCGCTTCATGTCGAGCGCCGCGAAGCGGTCCTGAACGGCAAGACGTTCGGTAACGCGGGCGCCTACGAAAAACTGGTGGGCAAGGTGGAGTTCGCCCTCGCGCCCAAGGCCGCCATCAACAAGAACATCGTCGATCTCGGTCTTGCGCCCCGCAATGCGAAAGGCGAGGTCGGCTTCACCGCCGACTTCTATATGCTCAAACCCGTCGATCCGGCGAAAGGCAATGGCCGGCTGTTCGACGAAATCGGCAATCGCGGCGGCAAGGCGATGCTGATCACTTTCCAGAAGGCCAAAGGCAGCCGCGATCCCCAGACGGCGGACGAGTATGGCGACGGCGCATTGATGAACCAGGGTTACACCTTGCTCTGGATGGGCTGGCAGTGGGATGTGCCGAACGGCCAGATGCGCATGGACATGCCCATCGCCACCCAGAATGGCAAAAAGATCACCGGCCTGGTGCGGGGCAATTTCATTCCGAACGACAAAAGCCCGGCCCAGTCCCTGGCCGACCGCAATCATTTCGCCTATCCGGTCGACGATCCGAACAGCCCCGACAATGTGATGACGGTGCGCGACCGGCCCGCCGACAAGTCGCAGGTCATACCGCGCGCGAAATGGCATTTCGTGGGAGACGCCAGCGTCTCGCTGGATGGCGGCTTCGAGATGGGGCGCATCTACGACGTGGTTTATCGCGCCCGCGATCCGCGCGTGCTGGGCACGGGCCTTGCCGGAACGCGCGATCTTGTCAGTTTTCTCAAGCACGACCGGACCGCCGCCAATCCCATGCCTGGGATTCGCTATGCCTATGGCTGGGGCGTGTCGCAGAGCGGGCGCTATCTGCGCCAGTTCCTCTATGAAGGCTTCAATGAGGATGAGCAGGGCCGTCCGGTCTTTGATGGCGTGATTGACGAAGTGGGTGGTGCAGGCCGCGGTTCGTTCAATTACCGCTTCGGCCAGGCCTCGCGCGACGCTGAACAATTCTTCAACGTCTTCTATCCCGTGGACATGTTCCCCTTCACCGATGGCGTGGAGACCGATCCCGTCCTGGGCAAGACGGATTCGCTGATGGCATCGGCCGAAGCCCGTCATGTCCGGCCAAAGCTGTTTCACACCTTCAGCAATTCCGAATATTTCAATCGCGGCGGCTCGCTTATCCATACCGATGTGACCGGCACGCGCGACATCGAGCCGCCCGCGGATTCGCGGATCTATTTCGTGTCGTCGGGCCCGCATGCCTTCGGCCCGTTCCCGCCGGTGCAGGCTGAGGGCGCGGCGGCATTGAACAATCCGGTCAACCGCAATCCGGTCACGCGGGCCTTGCTGAAGGATCTCGATCAATGGGTGGTGAACGGAACCCCGCCGCCGCCCAATCGCATCCCGCATATCTCCGACGGCACCTTGGTGCCGACGGAAAAAGCCGGATGGCCCGCGATACCGGGCGTGCATTTCCCGGTGCCTTATCTGAAAACTTACCGCCTGGATTTCGGGCCGCTCTGGAACAAGGGGATCGTGGTCAATGAGCCGCCCAAGGTCGGGCAGGTCTATGTGGGGCTGGTTCCGGCCGTGGATGCGAACGGCAACAGCCGGGCGGGCATCCGGCTGCCCGCGATCGAGGTGCCGGTGGGCACCTATGGCGGCTGGAATTTCCGCGATCCCGCGATCGGCTCGGGCGATCAGCTGTTCGGCGAAATGGGGTCGTTCCATCCCTTCGCGCGGACCAAAGCCGAGCGTACCGCCAGTGGCGATTCCCGTCTTTCGGTCGAGGAACGCTATGCCAGCCGCGAGGAATACCGCGCCAAGGCGGATGCGGTGGCCAAACAACTGGTGCAGGACCGCTTTCTGCTGCCGGAGGATGCCGGCGAGCCGGTCGAGCAGGCCCTGGCGCTTTATGATTGGAGCGTGCAGCGCAAGTGATTTTGAAAAACTGGCGACCCCAGGAAGACTCGAACTTCCGGCCTACGGTTTAGGAAACCGCCGCTCTATCCTGCTGAGCTATGGGGTCGCGTTTAAAATCAATGGCTTGCAAAACGCATTTCAACTTTTGCCTTTCGGCGTTTCAACTTTTGCCCCGCCTTTGTTCCCCTGGGCAAGCCTTTTTTCCTGCGCGGACTCCACCAAGCGGGCGCCGGGGCGGATAGCCCCGAGGATCAGCGGCGTCAGTCTCCTTCGCCCCCTCAATATTGCGGTTGTCGAAACCGAACAGGTATGGGGCGAGGTCGGGCGGCGATTTCTTAATTCCGCTCTCGTCAAGTTGAGGCAATGCCGCGCCACGGTCCATTCCGTGCAGCTCTACAACCCGACACATCGCCAGCGGGCGGCCCTCGATACTTGAATCTTGCCCTCCGGGAACGTTTTCGCGGCTCATGGATTTGCAAGTTCAGCACGCACGGGGGATGTCATGGCGCACAACGTCACTGGAGCGACGCCTTCCTCGCTTCACGATCCGGTCAGCAATGTCCTGAAATGGGTGCTTCTGGCCGTTGCGATCCTGACTTTCGCGCTTCTGGCATGGGCCACGGTCCTCACCTATCAGCGCGTGCCGCCGCAGCCCGAGCGTTTCGTCACCGATAGCGGCGTCACCCTGATGACCGCCGATAACATCATGGGCGGCAAGGGCGGTTTCCAGAAAGCCGACCTGATGGATTACGGCTCGCTTTACGGCATGGGCTCTTATTATGGCGAGGATTACACCGCCAGTATCCTGGTCAGGCTGGGCACGCTGACGCAGGACGGCGTGGCGCGGGCGCGCTTTGGCCACCGCTTCGCCGCTCTTTCGCCCGACCAACAGGCATCGGCCACCGCCACCATGCGTCAGGAGCTGCAGGACATCGACCTGACCCAGGCGACGGTGAAGGTGCCGCCGGCCATGGCGGGCGCCATCGCGGAGCTGCAAAAGGAATTGAGCGTCACCTTGGTGACGCCTGCACCCGAACTGGGCTGGACGCCGGCTTACAGCCTGCACGGCTCCGAAGCACTCGATACGGCGGACTTTCTCATCTACTCGGCAATAACGACCGTAGCGCGCCGCCCGGACGTGAACTGGTCCTGGACCGAGAATTGGCCTTTCGAACCATTGGTTGGCAACACGCCCACCACCAACACCTTCCGCTGGACCTGGATCAGCTTCTGCTTCACCTTCCTGATGTTCGGCGTGGTCTTGTTCATCTATGAATTCTGGCTGAACCATCCCGACGACGCGCCGATGGACCCGGTCTTGGCCCGCTTCGGCGCGCTGACGCCAAGCCAGCGCCGCATCGGCAAATATTTCCTCATCGTCGCCGCCGTGCTGCTGTTGCAGATTCTGGCCGGCACCATCATGGCCCATTCCTATTACGACCGCACCAGCTTCTACGGCCTCGATATCAACCGCTGGTTCCCCTTCAACTTCCTGCGCGACGTGCATACCCAGTCGCCCATCATCTGGATCGGGCTGTCGTGGATCGGCGCGGGCCTGTTCCTGGCGCCCGCCATCGCCGGCGGCAAGGAGGCCAAGGGGCAGGGCCTTCTGGTGGACATCCTGTTCTGGGTGACGCTGTTGATCGTGGTGGGCGCTCTCTTGGGCGATTATCTCGGCATCATGGGCGTGATCCAGAACAACTGGTTCTGGTTCGGCAACCAGGGCCTGTCTTACATCGAACTGGGCCGCTTCTGGCAGATCGGTTTTTTCGCGGGCCTGGTGATCTGGAGCATCCTGGTGTTCCGGGCGCTGTGGCCGTCGCGAGCCGCGCTGGCGCAGGCGACGCGGCAATTCTGGTCGGGCGCCATCAGGCTGGAGAATCTGATCTGGGCTTCGACCATCAATATCGCGCTACTCTACGCTTTCGGCATGATCCCGCTCACGGGCATCGAGAAAAGCTTCACCCTCACCGATTTCTGGCGCTGGTGGGTGGTGCATCTGTGGGTCGAACAGTCCTTCGAATTCTTCGCCGCCGCGATCAGCGCCTATCTGTTGATGGCGGTGGGGCTGGTGTCGCGCAAGCTGGCGGAGCGCGCCGTCTATTTCGAGTTGATCCTGATCTTCCTGGGCGGGGTGATGGGCACGGGCCATCATCTTTACTGGGCGGGCGGCCCCAGCATGTGGGTGCCGATGGGCTCCATGTTCTCATTTATCGAGGTCTTGCCGTTGGTGCTTCTCATCATCGACGCCATCAACCATCACCGGCTGATCCGCCGCCAGCAGGACTTCAAATACGGCCTCGCCTATACCTACATTATCGGCGCAGCGTTCTGGAATTTCGTGGGCGCGGGTGTGTTCGGCGGCGGTACCCTCAACGCGCCGCTGGTCAATTATTACGAGCATGGCACCTTCCTGACCTTGAATCATGCCCATACCGCGCTGTTCGGCGCCTTCGGGCTGCTCGCCATCGGGCTGGTCTATTTCTGCCTGCGCTATGCGGCGGGCGAGCGGGCGGTCTTCACCGAGCGCACCGGCATCTGGGCCTTCTGGCTCTACAATGTGGGACTGGTGCTGTGGATCCTGCTCAACTTCTTCCCCATCGGCTGGCCGCAATTGGATGCGGTGTTCGAGCATGGCCTGGCCTATGCGCGCAGCGCGGAATTCTACAATGGCACGCTTTTGTGGCAATGGATGCGGCTGCCGGGTGACGTGCTGTTCGCCATCGGCGCGGTGATGATGGCGTGGGATTTCTTCGTCAAGGCGGGCCCGATGCTTCCCCGCTTTCTCAATGTCGATCGCTACAGCAAGGGTGCCGCCGGAACGCCTGCGGAATGAGCCCGCTCTTGCCACGCCGTTCTCGCGCCGAAAAGCCAAGCAGTGCCGAATTGGGAACCCGCCTAGTGGGATCGCGGCCGGATTTTGAGCAATTTTTGCCGGGCGCCGATCACACGAACAGCGCCGCGCGGGCCTTTTCGTCGATGCTGATCCAGCGGCTGCGATGCTTGTCCATCG
>JAFECO010000126.1 GCA_018242085.1 Pseudomonadota bacterium | reverse complement strand
CTCAGCACCATCGAGCCGGTGATCACCGAATGGGAAGTGCCCGAATATTTCGAACAACACAAACCCTGGTACCAGGAACGCCAGCGTATGCTCGATGATCGCGTCCGGGCACGGCTGCGCCGGCTGTCCACCCGGCTTGGAAGCGCCGACTGGCTGGATGGCGCGTTCAGCGCCGGGGACCTTCTGATGGTGCAGGTGTTGCGCCGGCTCACCGGATCGGGCCTGCTGGAGGAATTCCCAAACCTCGCCGCCTATGTCGCCAGGGGCGAAGCCCGCCCCGCCTATGGCCGCGCCTTCGCCGCCCAGCTGGCGGTCTTCACGGCACAGAGCCGCTGACGCTCGTTCAAAAAAAAGGCCCAGGCCGGTTAGGCCTGGGCTCAGTCATTCCGCTGCGTCTAGGGATCGCAGGGGAATTGCATCTCCAAGAACGCCTTACCAGTTGATGGTCAGACGCCCGTAATAATAGCCACCATACGGGTCGAACGGCGTTCCAACCGGCGAGTGAGCCACAACGCCACCGCCGCATGGGTTCACGCCGCCATTCCCGTTGGTGCCGCCGATGATGCAGCTTCCCTTGGCGGGAATGCCGAACACGTTGTTGCCGCCGATCGCCAGCTGGACCGTATCCGTGAAGTTGTAACGGCCTTCGATGTCGGTGATGCCGACGCTGGGTTCGGAGTTGTCATAGTAAGGCTTGCTGCCGTCGGGCGTGGTGAGCGCCTTGAGCGGGCCATACAGGGTTTCGCGCACGGTCAGGCCCCAGGCATCCAGGGACCAGGTGCCGGTCAGGCCGATTTTGAAGGCCGGCGCGGCATGCGCGAAGTTATACAGGGTCGAGTCCGTGAAGAAGGTTCCTCCCGGAACGGCCGACAATTGCGGCGGAACCGGCGCGACCCGCGAGATCTTGGTCGAGTTGTAGTTGCCCGCCAAGGTCCAGTCGATCAGGCCCGTATCGCCAAAGTCGGTGGGATAGCTGAGGGTGAAATCCACGCCCTGGGTGAGGGTGCCGAACCCGTTCACGAAGGACGAGCAGCCGACACGGCCGGCGGTCGGATCCAGCGAAACGCCCAGTGCGTTGATGGCATCGCCGCACAACAAGACCTGCGGCGAACCGCCTCTGAGATACACGGTACTGGACGAGGAGATACGATCGCCCAGCGCGATGCTGTAGGCATCCACCGTCAAGCTCAGATCATCCAGCGGATGCGCCACGATACCGGCGCTGAAGCTGGTGGAGATTTCCGGCTTCAGATCCGAGAAGCCGAGAATCTTGGCGGCCGCGGAATCGGCCGGCAACTGAACGGTCGCGTTGGTGGGCGAGACGTTGACCGTGTTGTACCATTCTTCCTGCAGGTTCGGAGCGCGGAAGCCGGTCGACATGGTGCCGCGGATCGCCCATTGCGGGGTGATGTCCCAACGGGCCGTGATCTTGCCGATCTGGGTATCGCCGAAGTCGCTGTAATGTTCGGCGCGGCCCGCGACATCGATTTCGACGCTTTCGACCGGCGCGAGCGCCAGATCGACATACGCCGAATAGTTCTTGCGGCTATGGCTGCCGGCCACGGCGTTGGAGTAGCCGGGGAAGGACTGACCACCTTCCTTATACTGCGATGCCGCGTCGCCGGGCTTGATCTGATACATGTCCTCGCGGGCTTCGAAGCCGAACGCGACGTTCAACGGCGAGGCCATGCCGACATTGAAGCCGCGCGTGACATCCACCGTGCCCACGAACTGGCTGGCGACGAACGTGCCGTCATAGAAGTTCGTCGGCGTCGTATGCGTGTCGATGAACAGCGCGCGGTTGCCGGAATTCAACGTGTAGATGTCGTTGATGTCCTTGCCGTAGCTGATCGAAGCGTCGATGTCCCAGCCGCCAACACCGGCTTTGACACCGAGATTGTACTGGTAATCGGTATCCTTCACCGCTTCCTGCGGCTGGAAGCCGTTGGGATAGAAGATCAACTCGCCCGGCGTGTAGAACGTGCCAGCCTGGCCGGAGGAGATGATTTGATTTCTGGAGTTGATGCCGGCGGTCGGCGTGCCGGGCGCGCCGGTCGAGCCGGCCAGAGTATAGGGTCCGGTACAAGAGGCCGTCGTGCCGGTTGTCGCATCAATATTATTGGTGCTGGAACCGGTCGCATAACCTTGCGGATTGGTCGCGCTGCAAGGCTGGTTGGAGCCCGGCGTGGCGATGATCTGGCTGGGCATACGGACATTTTCCATGCCGATGCCATAGCGATGACCCCAGGTGCCGAAGCTGTAGATCGAAAGGTTATCGCTGAAATCATAGCCCGCATTGTAGGAAATCACGGTCTGGTTGATTTCCGGGCTGGTGTTTTCATGGTTGGCGCGGGGGTAATCCGTCATGCCCCGGCGATTGGCCAAGGGAATGCATATGCCGGCGGTGCAAGGCACCACGCCCTGGGCGTTGGCGACGAAGGTGTTCGTGGTGGCCGTCGCGCCCACGCCGATGCGGCCTTCCTGCGCTTCGGTCACGCCGTCCGCGCCGATCAAGCGGCTGTCAGGTCCGCCCAACTGGACGAAGTTGCTGTACTGCTTGTCGAAGGTGGCGTTGATATAGCCCTTGTCGAACAGGGGCAGGCCCATATTGATGGAATAGTCGTAGCTATCGCCCTGGGTGTTGTAGCGACGGCCGCCGGTCACCGAAATCGTGCCGCCCGAAGACCGCTTCTTGAGAATGAGGTTGACGACGCCGGAGATCGCGTCGGTGCCGTACTGGGCCGCCGCGCCGTCCAGCAGCACTTCGACATGGTCGAGCGCCGCGGTGGGGATCATCGAAAGGTCGGGCGCCGAGTTGCCGCCGAAACCGCCGCCGCCGGTGGCGAAGGCCGATGCCATGTGACGGCGCTTGCCGTTGATCAGGATCAATGTGTCGTTGGGCGACAAGCCGCGAAGGTTGGCGGCGCGCGTCAGGTTGGCAAGGTCGCCGCCGAAATTCTGGGACGTGAAGGACGGCACCGTCTGGCCCAGCGATTGGCGCAGGTCCTGTGTGCCGGACGACCGGGTCAGGGCATCGCTGCCCAACACCTGGACGGGCGCGGCGCTGTCCGCCGCCGTCATGCCCTGCACGCGTGTGCCGGTCACGATAACGGTTTCGTTGCCGTTACCCTGTTGTTGGGCCATTACCTGCCCGCTGAGCAGAAGCCCCGCGATGGATGTTCCCAAAAATAAAGATTTTTTCAGGCCTTCGCCCGTGAACGCGCGCATATATCCCCCTGTTATTGCTGGGCGTCCGGCTTCGAAACCGGTTCGAACCACTTGTTCTCGAAGAAGAATCCCCCGCGAACGCCAGCAATTTTCTTGGGCAATCATTTGCCCATGTTTGGCAGGATGCGTCTGGAGCCCCCCTGCGTAAATCATCCGAGCGGTCTGATTATCCCCGTACATGGGATGGGAAATACGGACGCAGGCTAGACGATCGTATTTATGACAGACCATCTGGCATCATGATCGCCCGCCATAAGGTTATTATCTCATTCCACAGAAGAGATCAGATTAGACGATGGGATGGCATAATTCACCGATGGTACAGGGCTGATCTCCCGCACGGCTCACTGTCCTGCATCTGTGATCGCGGCATGACCGGCATCGCTGTTGCGGCGCACATTGGGTTTTATTGCTGCCGGAGAAAGCAAATTTCGCGCGAGAAATTCGCAACCATTGCGATGCACAATCGAAATTCCGCGCAGATTTCCGGCGCGAAAAGGCGCACGCAAATGTCCGCTGCGGACTGCGTCAGACCTTGTCCAGCGCCTGGGCCAGGTCGCTGATCAGGTCTTCCACATTCTCGATTCCCACCGAAATGCGAATCAGGGCATCGGTGAGGCCGATCTCTTCGCGCAATTCCTTGGCGACGCCGGAATGAGTCATGGCGGCGGGATGGGAGATCAAGGTTTCGGTTCCGCCCAGGCTCACCGCCAGCTTCATGATCTGCAGATTGTCCAGAAGGCGGAAGGCTTCCGCCTCGCCGCCTTTCACGTCGAAGGAAAAGGTCGAGCCCGCCGCGGTGCATTGCCGGTCGAACACCGGCTTGCGCGGATCGTCGGCTTTGAGATTGCCCAGATAATGCAGCCGCGCGATTTTCGGATGACGCGCCAGATAATCCGCCACGATGCGGGCATTTTCATTGGCCCGCTTCATGCGGATATCCAGCGTCTCCAGCGAACGCATCAGCATCCAGCAGGAATTGGGATCCAGCTGCGTGCCCAGCGCGCCGCGCCAGCGCTTGATCTGGGTGATGAGCTCGGCCTTGCCGCTGATCGAGCCGCCCACCAGGTCGCTGTGACCGCCCACATATTTGGTGAGGGACAACAGCGAAATATCGGCGCCCTGTTTCAAAGGCTTCTGGAAGATCGGGCCCAAAAGCGTGTTGTCCACCACCACGGGCGGGCGATGGCCTTGTGATTTTTCCAGCTCGTCGGCGATGGCGGCGCAGACCGCCAGATCGACAATGCCGTTGGTGGGATTGGCCGGGGTCTCCACCATGATCATGGCCACCCTTCCATTTGTTTCCTTGGCTTTGGCAGCAGCGGCCTTGGCGGCGGCACGCATCTGGCCGGCATCCACGCCATTGGTGAACCCGAAGGCGGTGACGCCGAACATGCCCATCTGGTTCTTCAGCAAGGTCTCGGTGCCGCCATAGAGCGGGCGGCTGTGCAGCACGGTGTCGCCGGGGCGCAGAAGCGCGAAGCAGGTGGTGGCGATGGCGGCCATGCCGCTGGCGAAGACGGCGGCGCGTTCCGCCTCGTCCCAGATCGCCAGCCGGTCTTCCAGGATTTCCATGTTGGGATGGTTGAAGCGCGAATAGACCAGGCCCGCGGCTTCGCCCGGCTTGAGCTGGCGGCGGCCCGAGGTGAAGTCGAAGAAATCCTTGCCCTGCTGGGCATTCTCGAAAACGTAAGTGGAGGTCTGGAAGATCGGCGGCTTCAGCGCGCCCTGCGACCAGGCGGGGGCATAGCCATAGCCCATCATCAGGGTTTCGGGATGCAAGGTGCGGTTGGCGATGCGGTCCTTGTGATAATTGTCGTTGGCCATGGGGGCTCGCCTTTCCCGCGCGATTTCGGCAGCAAGGCTAGGCCCGTTCGGGCGGCATTAAATGGCGTATTGCAGTAGATGTCGCATCAAATTTGGCATTATACTGCGCGACATGGCGACAAAAGAGCATATCGTGCTGGACCGGCTGGACCGCCAGATTCTCACCCTGCTGCAGGACAATGGCCGGATGACCAATCTGGAATTGTCGGAAAAAATCGGCCTTTCGCCCACGCCCTGCCTGCGCCGCATCAAGCGCCTGGAAGAGGACGGCGTGATCAAGGGCTATGCCGCCATCGTGGACCAGAAAGCCTATGGCCTGCCGCTCAGCGTCTTCGTCTCCATCCGCCTCAACCAGCAGAGCGAAGAACAGATCAAGGAATTCGAGAAGGCGGTGCAAGGCTGGAGCGAAGTCACCGAATGTCACTTGATGACCGGCGCGCGCGATTATCTGCTGCATGTCTATGCCGACGGCATCGAAGGCTATGAGCGGTTCCTCAAGCAGAAAGTCACGCGGCTGAAATGCATCCAGTCGGTGGAAACCAACTTCGCCATGAGCACGATCAAGAAGCGGATCGGCTTGCCGCCGCTTTGAGTCGTTCCTTCGAAGCCAAGCGCCTCCTCACCCTGAGCCCGTCGAAGGGCGGGGAAATCTAAATTCGCACCCCGCAAAGCCCGGCGATGATCGCCGCCGCGATCAAAGCGGCGGCCGCAAGCGAGGCGATCCAGAAACGGTTGGCGATTGCGGGGCGAACGCCATGGGCGATCATCACCACTCTCAGGCCCGACGCCAGATGCCCCAGGACGAAGAACGCGCCCAGCGCATAATGCGGCAAAAGCCGGATGTTCCA
>JAFECO010000125.1 GCA_018242085.1 Pseudomonadota bacterium | reverse complement strand
AATGCCGGGCAGGACCTTTATGCCGCCGCCGCGATCCTCAAACTGCTGGATGGTTGAAAATCAGACCGCGATGGGCGCCTTGATGCCGGGATGCGCCTGGTAATTCTCCAGGGCGAAATCCTCATAGCGGAATCCGAAAATATCCGTCACCGCCGGATTGAGCTTCATCACCGGCAAGGGATAAGGCGCGCGGGACAATTGCAGCTCGGCCTGCTCGATGTGATTGAGATAAAGATGCGCGTCGCCGAAACTGTGCACGAATTCGCCGGGTTTCAGCCCCGTCACCTGCGCCACCATCATGGTCAGAAGCGCATAGGAGGCGATGTTGAACGGCACGCCTAAGAAAATATCCGCCGAACGCTGGTAAAGCTGGCAGGAGAGTTTTCCCTCCGCGACATAGAATTGGAACAGGCAATGGCAGGGCGGCAGCGCCATCTTGGGCACATCCGCCGGATTCCAGGCCGTCACGATCAGGCGGCGAGAATCGGGATTCTTTTTGATATCGCGGATCAGGTTGGAAATCTGGTCGATGGTGCCGTCGGTGCGGGTCGGCCAGGATCGCCATTGGTAGCCGTAAACCGGCCCCAATTCGCCATTCGCATCCGCCCATTCGTTCCAGATGGTGACGCCATGCTCCTGCAGCCAGCGCACATTGGTTTCGCCGCGCAGGAACCAGAGCAATTCATAAATGATGGATTTGAGGTGAACTTTCTTGGTGGTGACCAAGGGAAAGCCCTTGGCAAGATCGAACCGCATCTGGTGGCCGAAAATGGAGCGCGTGCCGGTTCCGGTGCGGTCGCGCTTTTCCACGCCCTCGCGCATCACTTTTTCCAGCAGTTCGAGATATTGCCGCATTTTTTGGGTTCCGGCCGAAGTTTGGCGCTCTTCAAAAACTAACTGCTGGGGCTTATATTGGAAAGGCCGGGCAACCGGCTATGGCAATAAACGGCTTCGTAATAAGCGGCCCGGACCCGGGGGCGGTACCCGGCGCCTCCACCACAAGCCCATTCTCAAGGAGTGGGTTTCTGTGGGGGCGAAACAGGATCGACGGACGTGTAAAGGCTGTCCTTTTGCCCGGTATGGTTCCGCCGTTATCGGGCTAATCGTATAAGTGCCAACGATAACGAAATGGTACTCGCTGCCTAATTGATTAGGTAAGCGCGGTTCGGAGGGTACCGGGCAACAGAAACCCTCCACTCTACTCTCCCACTTTGAAGTCCCGGTACCCGCGGGGCGCTGGGTATGCCTAGCTTTTGTTAGCGAGCCCCGCGAGCTTACAAAAGCTGGCACAAGCGAGCCGCGGTCGGTAGCGGCAGCGTACCGACGCGAGACGACAGAAGCCCCCACTTTCATCGCCACAACTTGGCGCCCCCCGATTCATTTAAGGCACGACGCGCAAGCGCGTCGCCGCATGGGCACCGGGCGGCAAATTCCGCTTTATTCAGCGGCTTTCAGTTTCAAATGCTCGCTTTTGCGATCATACCAGGCCAGCGCGGCGGCAAGGATGCAGACGCACCCGCCCATCGCCACGGCCCGGCTAGTGCCGAAATGCTCGGCCACCCATCCCAGGATCAGCGAGCCCCAGGGCACCATGCCCAGAAACGCCATCGCATAAAGCGCGACCACCCGGCCCCGCATATCGTCGCGCGACACGAGCTGGATGATGGAATTGGCGGAACCGCCCAGCAGCATCAGGCTGAATGCGGCGGGCATCAGCAGAACCAGCGACAACCCGAACCAATGTGACTGGGAAAACAGGATCAGCGAAACGCCGAAGCTCAGTGCCGCCATGACCGGCGTGGTGAAAAGATGCCGGTCCGGCACCCGCGCCAAGGCATAAGCGCCCAGAAACGCGCCCGCCCCCACGCCGGTATAGAGGAAGCCCAGCCCCTCGCTGCCTTGATGAAGCACATCGCGCGCAAAAGCCGGCAACAGGCTGAGATAAGCCGCGCCGAAAGCAGAGCACATCGCGACCAGCGTAAGAGCGGCGCGGATTTCCCGCTTCCGCCAGGCATAAAGAATGCCTTCCTTCACCGCCCTGAGCGGGGCCGCATGCTTGGTGGGCGGGCGCGGCACGAAGCGCATCAGATAAAGGCTGACGATCACCGCGCCATAAGACAGCGCGTCGATGGAAAAACAGACGCCCGGCCCCACCAGCGCGATCAGGATGCCGCCCACCGTCGGGCCAATCACCCGCGCCAGATTGAACATCATGGAGTTGAGCGAGATCGCGTCACGCAAATCGTCCCTGCCCACCATTTCCAATGTCATCGACTGGCGGATCGGCACGTCGAACGCGTTGATGAAGCCCTGGAACAAAGCCAGGGCGACGATTTCCCAAACCGTGATCCAATGGGTCAAAGTCAGGACCGCGAGCAGCGCCGACTGCACGCAAGCCAAGGTCTGGGTGACGAGCAGCGAGCGCCGCTTGTCGAAGCGATCCGAGAGAGCGCCGCCGAATACGGAAAAGAAAAAGACCGGCACCGCCGCCGCAAAAGTCGTCACGCCCAGCAGCAAGGGCGAATGGGTGAGGCTGTAGACCAGCCAGCCCTGGGTGACGTTGGTGATCCAGGTGCCCATCAGCGAGACCAGCTGGCCGGAAAAGAACAGCCGGTAATTGCGGTGCTTGAACACTTTGAGGAAGGCCAGTGCGCCGCGGTCTTCCGCGGCGTCCGCCGGCATCGCTTCGGGGGGCGGCGTCTCAACCGGCTGGGGCTGCGGCGTCAGTTCCAGATCTTCGGGCAGCACCGCTTCGACGGCACGATTGGGGCGGTTCTCGGCAGTCATTTCGCATGGGCATATACCGGCTGATAGGCCGGCTCAAGCGGCGTGTTGGCAATGTGGGCAGCTATGCGTTTCTACTGCGCAATCCGGATCGAAACATCGCCACGTTGCGCCAAAATCGCCACTTCCGTGCCCTCGCCGCTGCGGCGCAGGCGCAAATCCGCCGAGGCGCCATTCAGGTTGAGATGGCGGATGCGAATCTCTTCCAGAAAGCGGGGCAGGAACGGGTTGTGGAAACGGATCTCCCGGCGCTCATGGTCGCAGGCGATGCCCAGGCAGGCTTCCAGCAGCGCGAAGGGCGCGGCGCTCGCCCATGCCTGAGGCTGGCAGGCCACCGGATACAAGGTCGGCGCCGTGCCGCGCCGGCGGGGAAAGCCGCAGAACAATTCCGGCAAGCGCATCAGCTCCATGTGCCCGGCCGCGTCGAACATGCCGCCGAAAATGGCGGCGGCGGCGCGCTTGAATCCGTACCGGCCCAGGCCCAGCGCGATCAAAGCATTGTCGTGCGGCCATACCGAGCCGTCATGATAGGACATGGGATTGAAGCGCGGCGCGTCGGACGCCAGGGTGCGCACGCCCCAGCCGGAGAACATCTCCGGGGTCATCAATGTTTCCGCCAGGCGGGCGGCCCGCTCCGGCGAAGCAATGCCGCAAAAGAGAACCTGCCCTGCATTGGAGCTGCGCACCCGGCAGGGCTTTTTGTCGCCGTCCAGGGCGATGGCATAAACACCCAGATCCTCGCACCAGAAACGCGCCTCGAAATTCCGCCGCAATGTCTCGGCATCGTTGATCAGCGTGTCGGCGCGGGCATGATCGCCCAGCATACGGGCCAGCATCGCCGCCCCTTCCTTGGCGGCATAGACATAGGCCTGCACTTCGCAAAGCGCGATCGGGCCGGTGGCGAGCTTGCCGTCGGCATGAAAAATGGAATCATGACTGTCCTTCCAGCCTTGATTGACCAGGCCGTTCTCGCTTTCGCGATAATATTCGACGAAGCCGTCGCCGTCCCGGTCGCCGAACCGGTCGATCCAGCGCAACGCCGCTTCCAGATGCGGCCACAAATCCCGGATCGTCGCCTGATCGCCCGTGCGCTGGAAATAGCGCGACGCCAGAAGAATGAACAAAGGCGTGGAATCGATGCTGCCGTAATAGCGGCCGAACGGCACTTCCCCCAGATTGGCCATCTCGCTGGCGCGCGTCTCGTGCAGGATCTTGCCCGGCTCCGCATCCACGCGGACATCGCTCGCGGCCGCCTGGGTGCGGGCCAGAAAACGCAACACGCCGCGCGCCAGTGCGGGATCGATCCACAAAGTCTCCAACGCCGTGATGATCCCGTCGCGGCCGAACGGCGTGGAGAACCAGGGCGTGCCGGCGTAAGGATAAGGCCCATCCGGGGTTTCGGTGATCAGCATGGCCAGGTCCGCGCCCGCCCGGTGCAGCATCCGGTTGGCCAAGGCATTGCTGCTGGTCACGGCTCCCCCCAGCTTGCTGGCGATCTGCGCGGCACGCCGGGCCGCGCGATAGGGCTGGGAAAATGGTTCGGGCGCATTTTCCGCCGCCGCGCAACGGATGCTGAGCACAATGGAGAACTGCTCGCCGGTTTTCAGGTCCAGCACATAGAGCGCCTGGTTTTCCGTCAACCGTTCCGGCTTGGGTTCGAACCAGATTTCCGTTTGACGGTCGATGCCGTCCAGGCCGCGATACCGGAACGACAGCTTTTCGTCCGTCACCGATGTGGTGGCCTCCCCGCGGCGCAAGCGCTGCAAGCCGCGGATCTCGAACAGGTCGCGGAAATCGGCTTCGAAATGGAATGTCAGCCAGCAGCGCCTGGAATGGGCGTCGAAATTATGGATCGAAAAACGCTCATAGCAGGCCCCATCCCAAAGGAATTTGGAGCGCCGCACATGCAAAGTCTCGCGCGGCAGGACGATCCTGCCCCGCTCGAAAATATCGGGATTGGACAGATCGACGGTGAGGACCACATTGTCATTTTCCAGCGCCGATGACAGCAGCAGCGGGCGTTGGCCGTCGATCAGAAATTCCAGGCCGGACAGATGGCGGGTGTCGCGATAAAACAGGCCGCCGGGCGTGAGCGCCGGATCCTTCACATCGCCCAAAGTGTCGAACAATCCGAACATGTCGCCATTCTTCAGGGTGCGCGGCCAGCGCTCCTGAATGGACTCGGTCGCCTGGATGTAAAAGCTGGGTGTTTCGTCAGGCGAGGACGGGAGGGACTTCACCTCCATGGCGCGATTCCAAATGGTTCGGCATCAAAATCAAGAACCGTCACGCCGCCTTGACCGCCCGGACTGGGGCATCATCGAGATCGGCCAACTGACGATAAATCCGGACATATTCGCGCGCCATGGCGCGAGCGCTGAAGCGCTCTTCGAAACGCGAGCGGATCGAGGGGCGGAACAGCATATCCAGCCGCTCTACGGCCGCGGCCGCTTCCTCCACATCCTCGACCACAAAGCCAGTCAACCCGTCTTCCAGCACTTCGGGAACCGCGCCCTGGCGGAATGCGATCACCGGCGTGGCGCAAGCCATGGCTTCGATCATCACCAGCCCGAAGGGTTCGGGCCAGCAGATCGGAAACAAAAGCGCACGGGCGTTGCCCAGAAATTGCTGTTTGCTCAAGTCGTCGATCTCGCCGATGAACTCGACATGAGGGCTTTTCGCCAGCACGGGCGCCACCACCTGGTCGAAATAGCGCTGATCGACCGGGTCCACCTTGGCGGCGATCTTGAGCGGCATGCCGGCCAGGCGAGCAATCTCGATGGCGTCCAGCGGTCCCTTGTCGGGGCAGATGCGGCCCAGAAAAGCCAGATAACCGCCCTGCCCCTCGCCTTCGTGGAATTGCCGCTCCGGCAGCCCGTGATAGACCGTGCCCATCCAATTGACGGGAGGAACCGGCTTTCGCTGATGGTTGGAAATGGAAACCAGCGGAATCTGGGGGAACGCACGATAGATGTCGGGCAGTTCCGGCAGATCCTGGCGTCCATGCAAGGTGGTCAGGGTCTTGTGCGCCAGGCTGCGGAAAACCGGGGAATGGAAAAAATCCACATGAAAATGGATGACATTAAACTCGGCGCTCCGCTCCGCGATCCGGTCCAGCATGGC
>JAFECO010000124.1 GCA_018242085.1 Pseudomonadota bacterium | reverse complement strand
TGCGCGCCCGCGCCGGTGCCCGCATCGCGCGCTGCATTGTTATCATCCCAGGCGATGACTTTGGCGCCGCCTGCTTTCAGCGCGCGCACGCTGGCAAGGCCGGTGCGGGCCAGGCCGAACACCGCGACTGTCTTTCCAGGGAAGCTGCGCGCCGCGATCATGCCGTCACCTGAGCTTCAAGGTGGCGAGCCCGGCCAGAGCCAGCACCACCGCCACGATCCAGAAGCGGATCACGATGGTGGGCTCGGTCCAGCCCAGCTGCTCGTAATGGTGGTGGATGGGCGCCATGCGGAACACACGCTTGCCGGTGAGCTTGAACGACACCACCTGCACCACCACGGACACGGTTTCCAGCACAAAGAGGCCGCCCACAATGGCGAGCACGATCTCATGCTTGGCGACCACGGCGACCGCGCCCAGCGCGCCGCCCAGCGGCAAGGAGCCGGTATCGCCCATGAAGATCGCGGCGGGGGGCGCATTGTACCAGAGAAAGCCCAAGCCCGCGCCGACCAGCGCCGCCAGGAACACCGCCAGCTCGCCTGAGCCATCGATATAGGGAATCTGCAGATAGGCGGCGAACTTCTCGTTGCCCACCAGATAGACGATCAGGGTGAAAGTCGCGGCCGCGATCATCACCGGCACGATGGCGAGGCCGTCCAACCCGTCCGTGAAATTCACCGCATTGGCGGCGCCGGTGATCACAAAGCCGCCCACCAGGACGAACAACAGGCCCAGCGGCAACAGCGCGGTTTTGATGAAAGGAATGGCGAGGGTTCCCGACAAGGACGGAATCTCCACCTGCATGATCAGCCAGGTGGCGAGGAAAGCGGCGCCGAATTCGACGGCGAGACGGGTGCGGCCGGACAAACCGTCGGCCGTGCGCTTGGTCACTTTATAATAGTCGTCCAGAAAGCCCAGCAGCCCGAACACCCCCGTCACCAGGAGCAGAATCCAGACGTAACGGTTGGACAGGCTGGCCCACAGCAAAGTCGAACCGACCCAGGGGATCAGGATGAGCAGCCCGCCCATGGTCGGCGTACCTGCCTTTTCCACGATATGCCGGGCCGGTCCGTCCGTGCGGATGGGCTGGCCCTTGCCCTGGCGCACTTTCAGCCAGGCGATCAAGGCCGGATTGATCAGAAAGGCGATCAACAGCGAGGTCATCACCGCCGCGCCGGAGCGGAAGGTGAGATATTTGAACAGCCGGAAAAAGGCGAGCTGATCGGTATGGGTGAGCAGCGACAGATAATACAGCATCAGACCGCCGTCCCCTTCAGCGCTTCGACAATCACCGCCATGCGGCTGCCAAGCGATCCCTTCACCAACACCGTGTCGCCCCGTTTCAGCGCCGCCGTCACTTTGGGCGCCAAGGCGGTGGAATTTTCCGCATAAGCGCCGCGCCTTGTCGCCGGCAGCGCGTCCCAAAGGGCTTTCATCTGCGGGCCGGAAGCGAAGACCAGATCGGTATGCGCCGCCGCAATGGGCTCGGCCAAGGCGGCATGCAGCGCCGGTCCGCCTTCGCCCATTTCCAGCATGTCGCCCAGCACCGCCAGCTTGCGGCCGGGCGCCGCGGCGAGAAGTGCCAGCGCCGCGCTCATCGAGGCCGGATTGGCGTTGTAGCTTTCGTCGATCACCTGAATGCCGGCGACTTCGAAACGCGCCCCGCGGCCTTTCAAGGCCGTGAAGTTCTTGAGCGCCGCGGCCGCGTTCAACACATCGCCATCCACCAGCGCCACCGCCGCCAGCGCGGCCACCGCATTGCGGGCGATATGCTCGCCCGGCGCGCCGACCAGGCAATCCACGGTCTTGCCCAGAATATCGGCCTTCATCCGCATGCCCTCTCCTTCGGGCGCGAAGGACAGAAGCCGGGCTTCGCCGGTGGTGCCGAAGCGGACCAGCCGGCCCACGCGCGCCTGCGCCGCGCGCGCCGCCAGCCGTTCGGCATAAGGCGAGTCGGACGGGATCAGCGCCGCGCCGCCCGGCGCCAGGCTCTCGAAAATCTCCGACTTGGCGTCGGCAATGGCTGCGCAGGAACCGAAAAATTCCAGATGCGCCGGCGCGATGGTGGTGATCAGCGCCACATGGGGCCGGACAAAGGAGACCAGATTGCGGATCTCGCCCGCGTGATTCATGCCGATCTCGAACACGCCATATTCGGCATCGCGGGGCAGCGACGCCAGGCTGAGCGGCACGCCCCAATGATTGTTGTAGGACGCGGCGGACGCATGGGTGCGGCCCAGCGCGTTGCAGCACAGGCGCAGGATTTCCTTGGTGGTGGTCTTGCCCGCGCTGCCGGTGATGCCCAGAATCTTGGCGCTGCTGCGGGCCCGCGCGGCAACGGCCAGGTCTTCCAGCCCGCGCTGCGTATCGGCCACCGTCAGAAGCGGGCCTTTGGCGCCCGGAACGGCGTGGCTGACCAGGGCCGCGCCCGCCTTGGCCTTGAACGCGGCCTCGACAAAATCATGCCCGTCGCGCTCGCCTTTCAGCGCCACGAACAGATCGCCTTCTTTCAAGGTGCGGGTATCGATGGAAAGGCCCTGCACGGAAAAATCCGTGCTGGCCTTGCCCAAGGTGGCGGCCTGCGCTTCGCCGGAGGTCCACAGCATCATGCCGCGCGCCCTCCCAGTGCCAAAGCCACTTTCACCGCTTCCTCGCGGTCGGAGAAGGGACGCACTTCGTTGCCGACATATTGACCGGTTTCATGGCCCTTGCCCGCCAGCACCAGCACATCGCCCAGCTGCAGCGCGGCGATGCCCGCCCGGATGGCTTCCGCCCGATCGCCGATTTCCCGCGCCGCCGGCACGGTGGCGAGAATCTCCTTGCGAATGGTGGCGGGATTCTCGCTGCGGGGATTGTCGTCGGTGACGATCACATCGTCGGCCAGCGCCGCCGCGATCTGGCCCATCAAGGGGCGCTTGCCCTTGTCGCGGTCGCCGCCGCAGCCGAACATCACATGCAGCCGGCCCGCCGTGTGCGGGCGCAGCGCTTTGAGCACTTTCTCCAGCGAATCCGGGGTATGGGCGTAATCGACATAGATCGGCGCGCCGCTCACCGCATAGGCGACCTTCTCCATCCGGCCCGGCGCGCCTTTCAGATGCGCCAGGGCGGCGAAGACTTTTTCCGCATCCTCGCCCAGGCCGATGGCAAGGCCCGCCGCGACCAGGGCATTGGACGCCTGGAAGGCGCCCGCCAGCGGCAGCAGCACATTATATGTATGGCCGTCATGGACGATGCCCAGCGCCTGGGCGTCGCCCCGGCTCTGGCGGGATTTCAGCCGGATGGTTTCGCCGGTTTCGCCCACGGTCAGCAAGGTCAGGCCCCGCTTGCGCGCCGCCGCGATGAAGGCATCGGAATGTTCGGCGTCGCTGTTGACCACCGCCACGCCGCCGCTCGCCACCACTTCCGTGAACAGCCTGAGCTTGGCCTGAAGGTAATCCTCGAAAGTGGCGTGATAATCCATATGGTCGCGGGTGATGTTGGTGAAGGCCGCGCCCGCCACCGCCACGCCGTCCAGGCGATATTGGTCCAGCCCATGGCTGGAAGCCTCGATGGCCAGATGATCGACGCCATCGCGTTTCAGCCCCGCCAGCAGCCGGTGTATCTCCACCGGGTCGGGGGTTGTGTGACCCAGAGGCATTTCGCCTTTGGGACCGACCACGCCCACCGTGCCCAGGCTGGCGGCCGGCTTGCCCAGCCGGGTCCAGATCTCGCGCAGGAAGGCGACGATGGAGGATTTTCCCTTGGTGCCGGTAACCGCGGCGACGGTATCGGGCTGGGCGCCGTAAAAGGCCGCCGCCATCCGCGCCAGCCTGAGGCGGGGATTCTCGTCCGCGATGAAGGCCACACCCAGCGCCGCCGCATCCGGCGCCAATTCCGGGCGCGCCAGCACGGCGCGGGCGCCGCGCGCCACCGCGTCCGACAAAAAGCGCGCGCCATCGGTTTTGCTCCCGGCCAATGCCGCGAACAGAAAACCGGCTTCAACCTTGCGGCTGTCGCTCGTCAGTCCCGTGAAGTCCGTTGCCGCCACCATGGCGTATTGTCTTTCTTGTCCGCCACATTCGCATTTGAATGGGGCGCCATTATGAATTCCCGTCCGCCAAACGGGTCGGAGGGGCTGTATTCGGTACGCCCAGAAGCGGCGCGATGCGGGAGATGACGCGGGCGGCCAAGGGCGCCGCGGTATAGCCGGCAAGAGCGAATCCGCCCGTCGCCTTGATGCCATGCGGCTGGTCCATCAGCACGAAAACCACATAGCGGGGATTTTCGATGGGAAAGGCCGCGAAAAAAGAGGTGCGCAGCGCGTGGGGAATATAGCGGCCATGCTCGCCCGGCACCTGCGCCGAACCGGTCTTGCCGCCCACGTCATAGCCTTCGACATTGGCGTTCTTGCCCGTGCCGTTGGTCACCACATAGCGCAGGAGGTCGCGCATCTCCTGGCTGGTTTCGGGCCGGATCAGTTGCGCGCCGCGGCGATCGGCATCTGTCTTGATGAAGGTGGGCGTGATTTGCCGCCCGCCATTGACGATGCTGGCCGCCGACGCCACGAAGCGCAGCGGGCTGACCGAAATGCCCTGCCCGAACGCGACCGTCGCGGTTTCGATGGCGCCCCAGTTGGAGGGATAGAGCGGCTGGCGATGCTCCGGCAGCTCGGTCTTGATCGGCGACAACAGGCCTAAATGGGTCAGGAACTGCTTCTGGCGCGCACTGCCCCCGCGCAACGCGATCTGCGAGGTGCCGATGTTGGACGACTGAGCCAGGATGTCCCGCGCCGCCAGGGTCGCCGGCATCCGCTCGGCTTCATGAATGGTGTATTTGCCGATTTTGTAGCCTTGGCCGATGGGAAACACTTCATCGAGGTTCATCCTGTGATCCTCGAAGGCCTGCGCGAAGGTGAAAATCTTGAACACCGATCCCAGCTCGTAGACATCCTGGGACATGATGTTGCGCATCGTGTCTTCGCCGCTGAGGCTGCGGGCGTTGGGATCGAAATCCGGCAGCGAGGCCATGGCCAGGACTTCCCCGGTCCTGACATCCATCACGATGCCGCCCGCCGCGTGCGCGCCGAAGGTCTGGCGCTGCGCGGCAATCTCATGCGCCAGGATGAATTGCACCCGCATATCGATGGAAGTGACGACCGGCGCGCCGTCTTCCGCCGCGCGAATGTGATCCTGCAGGCCCATTTCCAGGCCGGACACGCCGTTATTGTCCGGATCGGTCGCGCCCAGGATCTGGGCGGCATTGCGGCCGTCCGGATAGTAGCGCTTGACGCTGGGCTCGAATTCCAGCCCCGGCAGGCCAAGCCGCATCACTTTGCTTTCGACCGCGGGCGTGATCTGGCGCGCGATCAGGACGTAAGGATGCTTGGCGTTGAGGAAGCCCGCGCGCAGGCGGTCTTCATTGGCGCCCGTGGCGAGCGCCAGATCGTGCGCCGCCTCCTTCTTGTCCCAGAAGACATGGGGACGGGCATAGAGATCCTTGACGGGAAGATCGCGGGCCAGCAACTCCCCATTGCGGTCCACCAGATCGGCCCGGGCGGTGACGGCGCGGTCGGCGAAGCCGCTGCGGCCGACACCCCGCATCAGGCTCACATCGACCAGGCGGATTCCGACCAGCGCGAAAGCGGCAACGCAGAGAACCGCTCCTATGATGATGCGCCGTTGGAATACGCCCGGGATTTCACGCATGGGATCTTAGAACCCCGTCTGAACGGAAATGATCTGCGGCGACAATGTCGGGCGCACCATGGGCGCCTGCGGCGAGGACGGGACCACGGCATTGGCGTTGCGCAGCGGCGAATTGTTCAGCGGCGCCTCGCCCCGGCGCGGCAGCAAATTGAAAGAGGAAAGCTGCGCCGAAACCGTGTCATGCATGCCGTTGCGCTGCGCCAGTTCCTGGATGCGGCCGGGCCCGGCCACGCG
>JAFECO010000123.1 GCA_018242085.1 Pseudomonadota bacterium | reverse complement strand
GCGGAAGCCTCGCAGGCCGGTTATGCCGCCAATTCGAACGACCCGGACAGCTTCGGCCGCGTCGCCAAGGTGTTCGTCGACGCCAAGGCCAACGAAGCCTATGTCGCCGACGGTTACTTGAACCACCGCGTCGCGGTCATCGATGCCGATACCGGCAAGATGAAGCGCTTCTGGGGCGCCTATGGCAACAAGCCGGATGATACGCCGCTGCCGGCATACAAGCCGGGCGATAGAAACGCCCAGCAGTTCCGCAATCCGGTGCATTGCGCCGACATGTCGGTGGACCGGCTGGTCTATGTCTGCGACCGCGTCAATGACCGCCTGCAGGTCTTCACGCCCGAAGGCAAGTTCGTGAAGGAGATGTACTACAAGACCAACACCATGACTGACGGTTCGGTGTGGGACATCGCCTTCTCCAAGGATCCGCAGCAGAAGTACATCTTCATGGCGGACGGCGTGAACGAACAGGTGGTCGTGATCGATCGCCAGACCCTGACGCCCGTCACCACCTTCGGCGACGGCGGCAACCATGCCGGCGAGTTCCATGGCGTGCACTCGATCGCCATCGACTCCAAAGGCAATCTGTTCACGACGGAAACCTATGAAGGCCGCCGTATCCAGAAGTTCATCAATAAGGGCATGGCCAAGGTCACCAAGTTCGACCAGGGCGTGCCGCGTCCCGACAACAAATAGCCTGTCGTTTCGTTAGGTTAGAATGTTGAATAAGCTCATGCGCCGCCAGTTTGCTCTGCTACTGGCGGCGCTGACTTTTTTAAGCCTGCCCCTGCCCGCTTTCGCCCACAATATTCCGGTCGAAGCGACCTTGCAGATGTTCGTCAAGCCTGAAGGCCACAAGCTTCAGGTGATGATCCGCGTTCCCCTCACCACTTACGTCGATGCGGAGTATCCCCGCCGGGCCGGCGGCTATGTCGACATGGCCAAAGTCGATCCGTCCCTGCGCGCCGCCGCGACGGTGATCCTGCTCGAAACCCTGCAAATGTATGAAGGGGGCAAGGAGCTCCCCAAACCGACCATCGTCTCGACCCGCATGTCGCTGGATTCGGACCGGTCCTTCTCCAATTACGATACCGCTCTTGCCCATGTGACGGGGCCGGCGCTGCCGCCGGAAACCACGCTCTTCTGGGAACAAGGCAAGCTCGACGTCCTGCTGGAATATCCGATCCAGTCGGACAAATCCTATTTCTCCATGCACGCCGCCTTCGACCGGCTGGCGCAGCATGAAACCACCACCGTCCTGTTCATGCCGCCGGGCAGCACGGCCCGCGCCTATGACCTGCAAGGCGATGCCGGTCTCGTCCGTCTGGACCCCACCTGGTATCACGCGGCCTGGCTGTTCGTGGTGATGGGCTTCTATCACATCCTGGAAGGCATCGATCACCTGCTCTTCCTGTTCTGCCTGGTGATCCCGTTCCGCCGTGTCCGCCCGTTGATCCCGGTCGTCACGGCCTTCACCATTGCCCATTCCATCACCCTGATCGCCTCGGCCTATGGCGTGGCGCCGGACGCGCTCTGGTTTCCGCCCCTGATCGAAATGCTGATCGCGGTCTCCATCGTCTATATGGCGCTGGAGAATATCGTCGTCGAACATCCCACCCGGCGCTGGATCATCACCTTCTTCTTCGGCCTGGTGCACGGCTTCGGATTTTCCTTCGTCCTGCGCGAGACCATGCAGTTCGCGGGCGACCATGTCCTGCCCTCGCTGCTCGCTTTCAATGTCGGGGTGGAGATCGGCCAGCTGGTGATGCTGATCCTGTTCGTGCCGTTCCTGAATTTCCTGTTCCGCCGCGTGGTGGCACAGCGGCTGGGGACGATCATTCTTTCGGCGCTGGTCGCCCATCAGGCCTGGCATTGGATGGAAGACCGGTTCGACGCCTTGTCGCAATTCCCCTGGCCCGAATTCACGCGCGATGGGCTGATGAGCGGATTGCGCTGGGCGACAGCGGCCGTGGCCGTCGCGGCGGTGGTCTGGCTGGTATCGCTGGTGACCAAGCGCTGGGAGCGGCCGGACAACAAGGCCCTGCCGCAATCCCCGGCGGAATGAGCGCCTAGGCCTCGCCCGCCAGCCAGTCCAGCTTCGCCCGCGCGCCCAACCGCGGCGCCACGATCGCCAGCGCGGCCTCTATTTCGCTATCGAATCCGTAAGGCGGGTTGAGCACCAGAAGCCCGGCCTGGTTGAGCTTTCCTTCCGCGGCATCGATGGCGATCTCGATCCGCAGCGCCTTCTTCGCGCCGCTTGCCAGGACCTCCCCGGCAAAGGCGTTGCCGGCGGCGGTGGATTTGATGGGATACCAGATCAGATAGATGCCGGTGGCGAATTTGCGGACAGCGGCCCGCACCGTCCGCGCCGCCATTTCGAATTCGTCCGGCGCCTCGAATGGCGGATCGATCAGGATCAGCCCGCGCCGTTCCGGGGGCGGCAGATGCGCCAGAAGACGCGCATAGCCGTCGCCCTCCTCGACCCGCGCCTTGCGCCATGGCGCCAGCGTCTGCTTCAGCAGTGCCGCCTCCGCCGGATGTCTTTCGATGGCGATCAGCCGGTCCTGCGGCCTGAGCATCCGCGCCGCGATCAAAGGCGAACCGGGATAGGCCCCCGCCCCGTCCTCAATTGCCAGCTCCAGATAGCGCTCCAGCAAAACCGAACCTGATAAAGCCGAACCGGGCAAATCCCGTATCCGCTCGATCCCAGCCTTCGCCTCGCCGGTCTTGCGCGCCTCCTCCGATCCAAGATCATAGAGCCCCCGCCCGGCATGGCTGTCGATCACCGCGAAAGGCGCATCCTTCTTCGCCAGATGGGCAAGGATCGCCGCCTCCGCCAGATGCTTGGCGACATCGGCGAAATTGCCGGCGTGATAACTGTGTCTGTAATTCATGATCGAACTATGGGCGGCGCGCCTTGGCTGAGGCCCGCCTCCCCATCTGCGCGAAGCGCATGGAGGGGGAGGTGGCCGTAGCAGCGCTTGCGATGCGAAGGCCGGAGGGGGTCATTCACAAAAGACTCTGACTTTGGCGCGTTCGTTATCCACATCGACCGACAGGTCCCGCAATTGCTCGATCATGTCTTCCAGATTGTCCGGGGTCAGCTTGTTGATGTCGAAGGGAATGCCTTCCTTGCGCAGGGCCTCGTTGACCTGTTCGCGGGCCCGGTCGGGGATCACCCCCGTCAGCCGCACGCCGGCGCGCAGAAGCTGCATCGGCACGCGCACATTCACCTTGGTGGGGCCTTCCTGCTCGTCATTGGCGTCCACCAGCACGCGCAGATATTTGACGGCGCTGGTGTCGCGCGCCACGGGCATGTCGCTGCGCTCCAGCGCCGCGATCAGCCGTTCGGCTTCGGCGGAATTGATCTTGCCCTGGGCCAGCATGTCCAGGATCTGGCGGCGATTGTCGTGCATGGGACGCTCCTTCTCGATCTCAGTGCAATTTGATGAAGACGCTGGTGTCGCGCTTATCGACTTCCACTTGCGAGCCGCGCGTGGCCGCCAAGACCCCGTTCGCCGCGCGCAGCGAGCGCCACAGGTTGAACCGGAAAATGAGCGAGCCCACGAACAGCAAAGGCAGCGCCAGGATCAAGAGCGGGATCAGCAGCAACCAAAGCAAGAACAGAGGCAGCCACAAGCGCAGGCCAAAGCGCCAACCGGCGGGCTTGACATGCAGGCTGGCGGACAGCGGCGGCAGGATCTCCTGGGTCATTTTCCCTCCAATTGCCGGATGGCCTCGGCGGCGCTGATTTCTCCCCGGTCCAGCCGGTCGAGAATTTCGTTGCGGAGCGGCTTGGGGTCGGTGTCGACGAATTCCAGCTGGGCGGCGATGCGGTTCAGCCGCGCTTTCACCGTGGGATAAGACACGCCGAACACCTGCTCCATTTCCTTGATCGAGCCATGGCTGCGCAAAAAGGCCGCCACGAAGACCTGATCGTCCGAGGAGAGCCGCGCAAGCTGCGGCAGAGCGAACTGTCCTTCCACGGCGATGTCCCGGTCCGCCAGCCGCACCCGCTCCACCACCAAAGGGGCGCCTTGGGTAAGCCGGGTCAGTTCTTGCCAATCTTGTGTCTCTGCCATCATCAATCTCATCTGGTTGGCAGAAGATATTTGATAAAATCAATTTTTCAAGCAAAGAAAATTGATTTTATTCACTCCAGTGGCAAGATGCGGATATTCCACGCATTTTCCGGCTCGACCGGTGGCGATGCGTTCCCGCTCTAGCGGGCGCACGTCGAGGGCGGCGGCGGTTTGGTATCAGTCACAGGGGCCGGACGTGTTTTCGAAGGCGCCCGGCCCTTTGGATCAGCGGGCGTCTATACGATTTCCAGGACGAGCGTGGCGATGGCGGTCCACACAAGCAGGCTTGCGAGGAAAATACCGATCACGCTCCAGCGCATCGGTATGTTCCGCTCCAGCGGTTCCTCGATCATTATTCCCCCGGCGTACGCAACTGTACGAATGTTGCCAGGATTTGTAAATTTATGAAACTTCTTTAAAATCTAACAGCTGCAAGGCCTTGCATCGTTTCGCTCGCTACAGGGAAATACCGCGCCACCCCATTTCGGGTAGCTGGCCCTTGTCAGGCGGCGCAGCCTTCAGGCTTCAACACCCGGCGGGTGGACGCCGGATCCTTGAGCAATTTGGCGGCCGGCCGGACGGGCCGGGGCACCAGATTGCCACCGCAATTGGGGCAGACCCCGTTCAACTTCGTCTCCACGCAATCGGCGCAGAAGGTGCATTCATAGGTGCAGATGCGGGCATCCTTGCTGTCGGGCGGCAGATCCCGGTCGCAGCATTCGCAGTTGGGGCGCAGTTCGAGCATTTCGATTGTCCTCCCAAAAGCCGAGGCAATCACGCGCGCATGAGATCGACAATCCGTGCCGGCAGCAGACCGGGATTGATCATCGCGCGGGATTAAGCGCCGACTGTGCGGGCGGCCCCGTCCGGCGAGCGCAGTGAGCCGGACAATCAAACGACTCCGACCGCCCATAGACCGAATTTGTAAGAAACACTGCCGCGCGGCTGGGCGCCGCTTGGCATTAAAAACGAAATGCCCCTGGCATTTCGTTTTTAATGGTGCGGGCGGTCGGAATCGAACCGACACACCTTGCGGTACCAGATTTTGAGTCTGGCGCGTCTACCAGTTCCACCACGCCCGCACGGGGATTTGCGCCGGCGGCGCCAATCCGGCCGGATGGATGCCACAAGCAATCCGTTCCGTCCAGACTGGTGTTTGAAGCGCTATTTCTTGGTCCAGTTGCCGCCCAGGGGCTTGTAATATTCGCCCGCCGGAAGCTTGGCGATCAGCTGCGCACCGGTCGCCTGGCCCGCCGCGTCGCGGCTGACGCCCGACTTGGCTGCGGTCTGGGAATAGACGTCGGCGCGGGCCGCGTTGATCGCGGTGACGGCCGCGGTAGTGGCGCCGTCCGCCGAGCCTTTGACGAAGCCCAGATAGCCGTCGGCCTGCTCGCCGACCGTGCCGGCCGTCTTGGCGGCATCGACGGTGGCCTTGTCGCTGGCCAGATCCGCGAAAGCCGGCTGGACGAAAGCCAGAAGCAAAGTCAGCGCCAGGGCCGATTTCACTTTTGCGAGGATGTTCATCGAGGACTTCCTTTTCGCCATTTAGAAGATATTGGGGTTCTGCGCGATGGCACTCTGAACTTCCTTGTCCAGGCGCACGCGCACATCGGCATCGAGCTTGGCATAGATATTGATCGGCGCCACTTCGACGCGAATGGTCGGCGTGCAGGCCGCCAGCGTCGCGCAAACGGCGGCCGCATAAAGTGCGGCACGGTGGGGATGTTTCATCGGATTGCTCCTAATCCGTTTGCCCTTGAAGCGTCTTCGACCACGCTTCGGTATAGGACTTTAGAAGTTCGTCAAAATTAAGGGAAGTATCCAGGGTCAGGTCGATGGG
>JAFECO010000122.1 GCA_018242085.1 Pseudomonadota bacterium | reverse complement strand
ACTTCGCAGGACCGCGTCGCCGCCGCCGCTTCGGCCATCGCCGCCGCCAGCGGCTCCAGCAGCAGGTCGCGTTTTTTCAACAACACCAGCGCCGCGCGCCGGGCCGAGCGCGGACCCAGGCCCGGCAGCTTGGCCAGAAGCTGAATCAGCCGTTCGATCTCGGAACCGGAGGCCATCAGCTGTCCGTCGAATCCGGTGCGGGCGGGGCGACCTCCTGCACTTCGGTGTCCCGCACCGCCACGATTTCCGCGCCCGGGAAACGGTCCAGCACGGCGCGCACCATCGGTGCTTGCATCACGCTTTCGATCCGCGCGGCTTTGGCGTTGCGCTTCTGTTCGGCCAAGGTGGGCTGGCCGGGCTGGTTGGAAATCGAAACCGTCCAGCGCGCGCCGGTCCAGTCGCGGAGCTTTTGCTGCAGATCGCCCGCCAGGCTGCGTGGCGCGCGGGGGCCGGGACGAAATTCCAGATGGCCCGCTTCCAGCTTCACCAGATGCATGTCGTTTTCGATATGCACTTTCAACACCGGCGCGCCATTCCTGGCGGCCAAAAGCGCGATGTCTTCCAACCCGCGCATGACCGGCACGGTGTCCGGCATGGCCTGCGCGACCGGACGGGCTTGCGCAGCGGCTGACGCCGTTGGACCGCGCCCCCCGCCTGATGGCGCGCCGCCTGTTGGCGTGGCCCCGCGCGCCGGAACGCCGCCGCCATCCAGAATATCCTTCACCAGCTTGTCGGTGGGCGGCAGTTCGGCGGCATAGGAGAGGCGGATCAGCGCCATCTCGCAAGCCGCGATGGGACGCGTGGCGTCGCGCACTTCGAACAGACCCTTCAGCAGGAGCTGCCAGGCGCGGGTGAGCGAGGGTACCGACAATTTCGCCGCCAGGTCCGCCGCCCGCTTGGCCTCGCCCGAGGCGCCATCGAAAAAGCCCTGGGCGGATGGCGCGACTTTCAGGCGGGTGAGGAAATGGGTGATCTCCATCAGGTCCTGCATCACCGCCAACGGATCGGCGCCGGAATCATAGAGCGCGCCCAGATCGGACAGCGCGGCGGGCACATCGCCGCCCATGATCTTCTCGAACAGGTCCAGCACCCGGCCCCGGTCCGCCAGGCCCAACATGCCGCGCATGATCTCGGCGGTGATCGTGCCGCTGTCGTTATGGGCGATCGCCTGGTCGAGCAAGGACAGCGCATCGCGCGCCGATCCTTCGGCGGCGCGGGCGATCAGGGCCAACGCACCCTCTTCGATTGCGACATTTTCCTTGGCCGCGATCTGGCCCAGATAGGCGGCCAGCTCGCCCGATTCGATGCGGCGCAGGTCGAAACGCTGGCAGCGCGACAACACCGTCACCGGCACTTTGCGGATTTCGGTGGTGGCGAAAATGAATTTCACATGCGGCGGCGGCTCTTCCAAGGTCTTCAAAATCGCGTTGAAGGCCGGCTTGGACAGCATATGCACTTCGTCCAGGATATAGACCTTGTAGCGCGACGAGGCCGGCGCATAGCGCACCGCATCGATGATCTGGCGCACTTCTTCCACGCCATTGTTGGAGGCGGCGTCCATTTCCTGCACATCGACATTGCGCGATTCGGCGATGGTGACGCAGGGATCGCAGACGCCACAGGGATGGATGGTGGGGTCCGTCCGCTTGCCATCCGGGCCGATGCAGTTCAGCGCCCTGGCAATGATGCGGGCGGTGGTGGTCTTGCCCACCCCGCGCACCCCGGTGAGCATGAAGGCGTGGGCGATCCGGCCCGTGGCGAAGGCATTGGACAGGGTGCGCACCAGCGCCTCCTGCCCGATCAGGCCGGTGAAATCGGACGGGCGGTATTTGCGCGCCAGGACGCGATAGGCTTCCTCGGGGCGTTGCCCAAGGTCTAACGACGTGGGTTCGGACATGGGCGGACTATAGCAAGGCGCGTCGAGCGCGGGCGTCAAATCGGCGGATTTTTTGTGGAAAGGTGGAAGCCGGCACGACCCGGACCGAATTCGTTACGGCTGCTTTCTTCCGAACCTGACCGGGTTGGCGACAGGTCCGTCCACACCGACTTCCGGCTATGCATATAGGACGGAGCCGCCGGAATTGCGAGTCCGGCGCCAACTGCTACAAACCCCCATGCTTTCTTTCACGGGAAACCCTCTCGACCGGGCCAGTGCGGAACGCAGCGATCCGGCCTGGATCGCGGCCCAGCAGGCGCGGGCGGATGCCCTTTTCCTGCCTATTTGGCAAACCAAGCCACTTCTGAAGGGGGACAGGGCCGGGTTCCTCACCGGCTCCGAATTGGATCTCACCCCAGACCGGCCTTGCGTCTTTCTGGGATTGCGGGATGGGACGCCCCTGTTCGCGGTGGCGCTGCCCGACAGTGAAGACCCGCCGCTGACCGCGCTGGGCGAATTCAAGGAGATGCGGGCCGCCGCGCTGGTATTGCCGGACGCGGAATGCGCCATCGCCGGTCAGGCCAAATCCTTGATCGACTGGCATCACCGCCACCGCTTCTGCGCCAATTGCGGGGCGCAGACATCGTCCGCCGACAGCGGCTATCGCCGCGATTGCCCGGGATGCGGGACACAGCATTTTCCCCGCACCGATCCGGTGGTGATCATGCTGCCTATCCTGGGCGATGAGTGCCTGGTCGGCCGCGGCGCCCGCTTTGCCGAAGGCATGTATTCGGCCTTCGCCGGCTTCATGGAGCCCGGCGAGACATTGGAAGGGGCCGTAAAGCGCGAATTGCAGGAGGAAGTGTCGCTCGCCGTTTCGTCAGTGCGCTATCACACGTCCCAGCCCTGGCCCTTTCCTTCGTCGCTGATGCTGGGATGTTATGCCGAGGCCGTGTCCAAGGATTTCCGCATCGATGCGCAGGAAATCGAACAGGCCCGCTGGATGACCAAGGCGGAAGTGCGGGCGCGGCTGGCGGGCGAGATAGCGGACGGAATCAAGCTGCCCGGCACCATCGCCATCGCGCGCTTGCTGCTTGTCGATTGGGTGCGCACCTCGTGATCATCCGCAAGGCGGGACCCCGCGATCATGACGCGCTGGCCCGCATCTGGCTGGAGAGCTGGTATTCCACTGGCCTCAAGAGCTTGTTCGATCCGGGCCTTCCCATGTTGCGAGCCCGCATCCCGGAGGAAGTGGCGCAAGGCTGGGATCTTTATGCCGCCGAAGAGGCCGGCGAGATCGCCGCCATGCTGGCGATCCATCCGCGCGATTTTTATCTCGACCAGCTTTGGGTGGCGCCTGCCCATCAGGGCCGCGGCATCGGCCGCGCGCTTCTGGCCTTCACTCGTCAGAAACTGCCGGACGAAATCTGGCTGCGCTGCGTGGTGCAGAATGAAAGCGCCTGGCGCTGGTATGAGCGCGAAGGCTTTCTGTTCGAAGGCGAGGAAGATGTCCCGCCATCCCATATGCGGATGAAACGGTACCGCTGGAAACGCAGCTGACTATTTCTTCTTCTGCGGACGCTTGACCGTGGCGCGCAGCAACTCGCTGCTGACTTCCGCAAGCCGGTTCACATCCACGATCATCTCGACCGTGATGCGCACTTTGCTTTCGGTGAACGGCTCGATACCGGTGACGCTCACGGTGGTGGCCGGAAAGGCGTTCATGACGGTGTTCCCCACAACCCGCGCGGAGACTAGCCGAAGGCGCGAACCCGCACAAACTTAACCTGGCATGTCTTCACGGAAGGGATGGGCGGGATACACGCCCATGATGATGAGCTTGGAGGTGAAGAAGCTCAATTCGTCCAGCGCGCGGGCCACCGCCGGATCGTCGGGATGGCCCTGGATATCGGCATAGAATTGCGTGGCGTTGAACGAGCCGCCCAGCTGATAGGATTCCAGCTTGGTCATGTTGACGCCATTGGTGGCGAAGCCGCCCATCGCCTTGTAAAGCGCGGCGGGCACGTTTCTCACCCGGAATACAAAGGTCGTGACCACCTTGCCCGTGTTGGGAGCGTCTTCCCGCTCGCGCGACATGATGAGAAAGCGCGTCATGTTGTGATGCTCGTCTTCGACATCCTTGGCGAGCACTTTCAACCCGTACAATTCGCCCGCCAGCGAAGAGGCCAGCGCGGCGCAGCTGGGATCCTTCATCTCCGCCACATGCTTGGCGGAGCCGGCGGTGTCGTACCAATTCTGGGTGGCGAGCTTGCGCTCGCGCACGATGTTGCGCGCCTGGGCCAAGGCCGGCGCCTGGCTGTAGAGCGTCTTGATCCCTTCGAGCGTGGCGTCTTTCAGGCCGAGCAGCTGATGATGGATGGGCAGGAAATGTTCGCCCACGATATGCAGGCCCGATTCCGGCAAGAGATGATGGATGTCGGCGATGCGGCCGATCAGCGAATTCTCCACCGGAATGACGCAGAGATCGCAATTGCCGCTGCGCACCGCTTCGATCGCGTCTTCAAAGCTGGCATGGGGAACAGCCTCGGCATGCGGGATCGCTTCGCGCGCCGCCTGATTGGCATAGGCGCCCGGCTCGCCCTGAAACGCAACGCGCTTGGCCTGGTCGATCGATCTGGTCATGAGAGAATTTTCCGCGCGCGTTCTAAATCAGCTTGAGTATCGACACTGAGCGGCACGCTGTCCACGCGGGCCACGGCAATGCTCATATTCGCTTCCAGGGCGCGCAGCTGCTCCAGCTTTTCGCGCACCTCCAATGGCGAAGGCGGCAGGCCCACGAACCGCGTCAGGGCGTCGCGGCGATAGGCATAGATGCCGACATGATGAAAGAGCGGCCCCTCGCCGGCGGGCGCGGTGGCGCGGGTGAAATAAAGCGCCCGGCCGCGCTTTGCGTCCCGGTCCCAGGCCACCACCGCTTTCACCACACTGGGATTGTCGCGCTCGGCGGGATCGACGATCTCGGCCGCCAGGGTGGCGATATCGGCGCCGCTATCGGCAAGCGCCGCCGCCACGGCGCGTATCTGGGCGGGATCAAGGGCGGGCAGGTCGCCCTGCAGATTGATCACCACGTCATGGCGGCGATCCGGATCCAGTTCTTCCAAAGCCGCATGAATGCGGTCCGAACCGGACGGCAGGCCGGGATCGGTCAGCACCGCCCGGCCGCCCGCCGCTTCGACCGCGGCGGCGATTTCGGCCTCGCCCGCCGCCACCGCCACCGGCCCCAGGCCCGCGGCCTCGGCCTGGCGGAGCACGCGCACGATCATGGGCACCCCCCCGATATCGGCCAGGGGTTTTGCCGGCAGCCGCGTCGAGGCCAGGCGCGCGGGAATCAGCAGAATGGGGTTCATGTCGGCTTTCCAGGACCGCCGGCCGGAAAAGGGAGGCCGGGGGATGCGTTTTTTAGGCCGGGAACCGGCCCAAGGCCAGCCAAAGACCCTTGATCTATGCGGCGCTTCGCCGCAATGACGTCAGGGGATGGGCGGGTAATGTCCCCCCGTATTTTGCCGGTCGGGAACACCGGTTTCAGGGAGCTTGCGCTTATGGATTCCTTTGAGTGGAACAAGATTATCGGCGCGGTCCTTGGCACGGCGATTTTCATCTTCGTCGTTCGCCTTGGCGCCGAGACACTCTATGAGCCCGAGAAGCCCGCAAAGCCCGGCTATGTCGTCGAAGGCGTTGCGGAAGATAAGGCGGGTGCCGCCGCCGGCCCCGTCGCCGAAGTCATGCCCGATTGGGGCACGGTGCTGCCCGCCGCCGATGTCGCGGCCGGCAAGACCATTTCGGTCCGCTGCGAGCAGTGCCACGACCTGTCCAAGGGCGGTCCCAACAAGATCGGACCGGAACTCTACTCCGTCGTCGATCGTCCCCGCGCCAGCCATGAAGGCTTCGCCTATTCGTCGGCCATGAAAGGCAAAGGCGGCAACTGGACCTATGACGAGCTGTTCAAATTCCTGAAGTCGCCCGGCAGCTATATTCCCGGCACCAAGATGAGCTTCGCAGGCATCTCGCGCGAACAGGAACGCATCAACCTGATCGCCTATCTGCGCTCCGACGC
>JAFECO010000121.1 GCA_018242085.1 Pseudomonadota bacterium | reverse complement strand
TGCGGGTCTTCTTCCCTTTGATAGTCCGCGAAATAGAAAGTGGCGCCGGCCGCAAAGGCTGCAACGACGTTGTTCAGATGGTCGGTGCTCCAGGCGTCGTCGGAATCCAGAAAGGCGACAAAATCAATGCCGGTGGCCATCCGGTCCAGAGCCAGGTTGCGCGCGGCGCCGGGCCCACCATTGGGCTGGCGCAGTATGGTGACGCAGCGCGTAAAGGCTTCGTCCAGCCCGACCAATTCCCCCTCGGCGGGGACCGGCGAGGTATCGTCGACCACATAGACCTGGAGCGGATGCTGCCCTTCCTGTGCCGCGACCGACCGCAGCGCCCGGTTGAGAAGGCCGGGCATTCTTTGGAAGTAGGGGATGACCACGCCGATCATGTCCGGGCCTCGGCGGGAAATCCGTACAGCGCCAGATAGCGGGCGGCGATGTCGACAATGTTGTAATGGGCGACCACGAAAGCGCGGCCATGCGCTCCCATCTCCCGACGCGCCGTATCGGCCCCCAACAGATGATCGAGATGGGTGCGAAATTCCTCGTCACGGGTGAAAAGAAAGCCGGACCGGCCCTGTTCCACGAACGTGTCGTTCACGCCGGGAAGATGGCGGGCGACAACGGGAAGGCCATAGGCCATGGCCTCGATCACCACGGTGCCGAAACCTTCCTCATGCGAAGCGAACACCATGACGTCGGCCGCCCGGTAGAAGTCCCAGGGCGCTTCGCTATAACCGGCGAAGCGCACATGTTTTTCGAGGCCATGTTCGGCGACATAGGCGCGGACGGCAGCAGCATAATCCCGCTCGACATCCGGGCCGACCAGGACCAGCAGCAGATCCGGATGCTGTTTGACGAGCGCGTGGATCTGCTGCACCAGGAACATCTGGTCCTTGCGAGCGCAGATGCCGCCCACCGACACCAGCATTTTCGCATGGGGCTCGATGGCGAGTTTTTCGCGGCTGTCACGGGCGGCGGACGCATGGAGGTCGGGAATGGCGATGCCGATGGGGATCAGCGACGATTTGCGTTCCGGAATATAGCGGTTGTTCTCGGCATAAAGCTTGGGGCTGATCGCCACGAACCGGTCGATCAGCCGGAACAGCTGGCGGATCAGCGGGCGCAGCTTTTTGCGATAAGTGAGAAGCAGGCCCTCGATGCTATCGTCCAGGGTGGCGGAGAGGATCAGCCGGCATCCTTTCAACTTGAGCAGCAGGCTGCCCGCGAAGGTGCGGTCCACATGGGTGTGGTAATGGACGGCGGCATAGCGGCCCGCATGGCGCGAAAGCCAGGCCGCGATCTCCTTCTGGCTGGCCGCGCCGTCCGCGCCGCTCAGATAATGCACGGCCGAAAGATGGTCCGGCGGGGTCGTGCCGGCCGGCGCGCGGGTGGTGGTGACCATCACCTCATGCACCACGTCGGGCCTCAAACCCGCGAAGGCATGGGCCAGCCTTTCGGTGAAGATGCCTTCGCCGGTGAATTGCGGCCGGAAATATTTGAAGACGTGCAGGACGCGCGCCCGGCTCATCTTTTGTCCTGCCCTTGGGGAATGCTGCTTGGATTTGCCTTGAGCGCCAGCGCGATGAAAGGGGCGCGGAGAAACTCGGGCAATGCGGCCAGCCATGCCTTGAGCCGCGGCTTGAAGCCCAGCCGGTCCTTGCCGATTTCGCAGGCGAGGCTCCGCACCAGCCCATAATCGCCATTGGCGAATGCCAGATCCAGCGCCTGCAGATTGCGCAGCCGGATGTCGGCATCGATCAGGGCGGCATAGCGGGACGCCGCGCCGTGATGCGCCTGGGCATGGCGCAATATTTTCACTTCGCCCAGAAGATTCTTCAGCTGGTTGCCGCTGAAATTGCCGCCATGCCGCCTGACCCCGGTCAGGGATGTTTCAATCATGCCGACGGGCGCCTCGGCCACGCAGCGCAAGGTGAATTCGAAATCCTCGCTGGCGGTGCGGGCGAATTTGGCGTCGAAGCCGCCCACCGCGTCGAACAAGGCCTTGGTCATCACGATGGTGGAGGGGAAAATGGGCTGGAATTTCAGGATGTGGGGATAAAGCGGCTCGGTGAAGATGGTGCCGACTTCGCTTTTTCGGGATGCGATCGCCTCCCAGAAGCCTTTGGGTGCGGTGTCGAATTTGGTGGCGGTCTCCCAGGCGCCATTGCGCACCAGCTGGAAATTGCCGAACAGGAATTTCGGATAAGGCGCGGTGGCGGCAAGAGCCTGCATCCGCGCAAGAAATTCGGGACGCCACAGATCATCGCTGTCACAGAACCACAGCCAGTCGCCAGTCGCCATCGCCGCGCCCACATTGCGGGCCACCGGCGCGCCGCTATTTTCGATCCGCCGATAGCGCACGGCATCGCCGAACTGCGCGACGGCCGCTTCGGTTCCGTCGGTCGAGCCGTCATCAACCACGATGATCTCATGCGGCGCAGAGCTCTGCGCCAGAAGCGTGGCAATGGTCTCGGGGAGAAAGTCCGCCCGGTTATAGGCCGGAATGATGGCGCTGACGCGCCATCTCGCCGTATCAAACATGACCGCGGCGCTCCGCAATGGAACTTAAGATCGTCAATGCGCGAGTCATGACCGAACAATGCCTTTTTATGACTGGCACCGTGTTTTTCCAGAAAGCGTGCCGCCCATGAAATGAGGGATTATCGCAGAATAGCTAAACCATTATAAAGAAACGGCTTTATACCGTCCATGGAATCGCGTCCTATGCTTAAAATCCGCGGGCGGCCGGCTAACAGTTTACCATCACTGTACAATCCCTCGTTGCTGGGTTGTTTGACGTGGGGAATTGCCGAAGAACTCGGCTAGGTTCGTCGGCGTTTGAACTGTGACTCGGATGGCGGCTGAAAATGGCATGGGGCAGATCTCTTATTCTTGCGTTCGGGCTCTTGTGGGGTGCCCTTGCTGCGCCGTCCCCGGTGTTGGCGCAGGCGCCGGCTGCGATCGGTAAGTTCGAGGTTCATGCCGACACATCGATGCCGGCCAGGACCGTCAGTTTCGGCCAGATTTTCGCGCCCGGTACCGTTCAGCGTGGCGATAAGGTGCAAGTGTTGCTGGACGGCCGCGCCGTTCCCACCCAGATCGACCCCAAAGCCTTTAATGCCGATGGCTCGGTCCGGCATGCCATTCTCACGCTTGCCTTGCCCCAAATGTCGTCGGGCAAGACGCTGAATGCCCAGATCGTCAGACAGGCGGATGCACAGCCTGCCGCCGCGCCGGCCGCCGCCGCGATCCCGGCCCTGACGGTCACATTGAAGATCAAAGATGCCGGTGGAGTGGTCAAGCCCGTGACCATCGATCTTTCCGCAATCGCGCAGAATCCGAAAAATGTCGTGCCCAGTTTCTGGATCAACGGGCCCCTGGCGCAGGAGCGCCGCTACATGGCGGACGTCAATGATCGCCTGCAGATCCTGTTCGACGTTTTCACGCCGGCCCAGGGCCCGGCCCGGATCGATGTGATTGTCCACAATGACTGGACCGGAATCCGTCGCGACGACAATTTCGATTACGATGTGGAGATGCGGCTGGCGGGCGCCGTTGCATACCAGATGCGCGGCGTGCATCAATACAGCTTCTCCACCTGGCATCATCTGTTGTGGACCGACGGCAAGCCATCCCCGCGCATCGTGCCGGACCTGGCGGGATTATCGGCGGCGGGGGCTGTGCCCCGCTATGCGCCGGATTTCCGGATCGCGGGAAATTTCCTGGACGATATTTCCAGGGCCGCGGGCAAGCTGGACGGCAAGGTGATGGACAATGGCACAGTAGATACCCACATGCCCGACACCGGCGGCCGAATGGATATCGGGCCGCTGCCGATGTGGGCCGTGATCGATCTTCTGGACGCCAGCGAAGACAGCCGCGAAGTGCTTTTGGCCAATGGCGATGCTGCCGGAAGCGTGCCCTGGCATCTGCGCGAGCGCAAAACCGGACTGCCGCTCTCGATCGACGCGCATCCGGATCTGTGGCTGGATCCTAGGGGCGAAGATTCCGTCAAGGGCATCCTGGCAGAGCCCTTCAGCGACGAACTGCATGGCTGGACCATGGATGACGCCCACCAGCCGTCCTTGAGCTATCTGCCGTATCTTCTCACTGGCTCGCAATATTACCGCGATGAACTGGCGGCGCAGGCAGCCTATGTGCTGCTCTATTACGATCCCAGTTTCCGGGGCCAGAGCCATGGGCTTTTCATCGGCGAGCATGGTGAAGCCTGGCAGCAGGTGCGTGGTGTCTCCTGGTCGCTGCGCACCCTTGCCACCGCGGCTTATGTTCTGCCCACTGCCGATCCCATGCGGGGTTACTTCGATGCCAAGCTTCGGGGCAATCTCGCCAAGCTGGTGCAGCTCTATGTCCAGGACCGGCGTCAGAAAGCGACGGGCCAGCTGGAAGGCTGGATTCCGGGCGCATACCGGCCCGACAATTGGACCGCGCCCTGGCAGCAGGGTTTCCTGGTGGTGGTCCTGAACTGGATCAACGATATGGGCTATGCCGATGCCGGCAAGACCGTCGGATGGATGTCGAATTTCATCGACGGGCTCTTCACCAATGGCGATCAAGGCTTCGACCCGGACCGCGGCGCCGCCTACATGCTCCAGGTCTATGACGGCGACAATGGGCGGCGATTCACCACCTGGGCCGAGGCGTTCCAGAAAAGCAGCCTGGGTGGCAAATCTTCCAAGGATATCGAGGAAACCTGGAACGATTACGGCCTGATCATGCGGGCCGCCACCGGTGCGACCTATGCGGTGACCGGTTCGGCGCGGGCCCGCGCGGCTTATGAATTCGTGACCGCCCGCGCCAACCGGATCAACTGGGCGCAAGCCAAAGGCGATCCCACATTTGCGATCCAGCCGCGCGCGGAGGCAAAGCCACCGCGCTGACCCCCCGATGCTGCAACTCCGCCTGGGCGGTGATAGTATCGCCCCGGCGGCGACCTAAAGCCAAAGTGCGGGCGTGACGAACATCCTGTCCCTTTCGTTGAGAGATTTGAGCACCAGGGCGCTCGGACAGCGGGTTCGCCATCTGCGCGACGATCCCAGCATCCCCTTATGCGTGAAACTGGAAGGGGCCGTCCTTCGCACGGGAACGACGGCAGAACTTGCCTTGGCGCTGCTGCGCCGGCGGCCTTGGATGCTATTCGTCCTGCTGGCTTGGCTGTTCAAGGACCGGGCGGAGTTCCGCGACCGGGTGGCCCAGGAGGCGGTGTTCGATCCTGCGCGGCTGCCCTATCGCCGGCCGTTCTTGGCGTTCCTGCGCCGTGAGGCCCAATCCGGCCGCGCGATATTCCTGGTCACGCGCACCAGATCCGAAGTGGCCCGGGCCATCGCCAATCATCTGGGCCTGTTTTCCGATGTCATCGAAATCGAACATGACAAAACCCCCAGGGGCGAGACCATCGCCAAGGCGCTCTGTGCCCGCTTCGGGTCGGGCGATTTCGATTATGCCGGCAGCGGGCATGCCGATATTCCCGTGTGGCGGACCGCGCGCCGCTCGGTGATCGTCGCGCCTTCCTCGCAGCTTCTCAAGAATCAGATGTGGCACAGCCAGACGGCGGACGTGCTGTGTCCCGACGACCGGATTTCGGGACGCTATGTCGATGCTTTGCGTCCGGGCCGCTGGATCAAGAATCTGCTGATCTTCATTCCGCTCTTGGACGCCGCCAACCGGAGCAGCGCGCAGTTCGTGGTCAGCGCCTATCTGGCTTTCTGCGCGTATTGCCTGATCGCCTCGGCCGGCTATGTAGTCAACGATCTGATCGATCTTGGGGCCGACCGGCGTCATGCCGTCAAGCATCGCCGCGTATTCGCCGCGGCCCGCCTTTCCATTCCTCGTGCGCTTTTGCTGTTTGCCGGGCTGGCGGCGGCGGGATTCGGGCTGAGCTTTTTCCTGTCGCCGCTCCTGGCGGGCTGGATGGCGGTCTATCTGACCCTGTCCTTGTCCTATTCGCTGTGGCTGAAAAAGACTTTGATCCTGGATGTCCTGGCGCTGACATC
>JAFECO010000120.1 GCA_018242085.1 Pseudomonadota bacterium | reverse complement strand
TGGGGCGATAACGGCGCCTTCAAGGCCTATATGGTGATCTATCCCGAGAGCCGTTCGGGGCTGGTGATGTTCGCCAATTCCGAGAACGGCCTCGATATCGTGGACGAGATCGCCAAGACCGCACTGGGCAGCGGCCAGCCCGCCATCCGCTGGGTTCTCGCCAATCCTTCCTGACGAGGCGCGAATTTCCGGGAACGGAGCGGCGTGCCGGCTCTTAACTGCGCATGAGCCTGGCTGATCCGCAAAGTTCCCCATCGGCAGAACATGCCGGACTTCTTTTCGTCACGATTCTGATCAGCCTGTTTTCGCTGGCGCCCGGCCTGGCGCATCTTTTCGAACTGCCCCGCAAGATGATGCTGGAGCGCGAGGATTATTTCACCGTGCAACAGATCTATTCCGGCTGGGCCTTGTTCGGCTATGTGCTGGCGGCACAGTTCATCGCCCTGGTGATGCTGGCCTGGGCGTGGCACCGGCAGCCGGAGCTTTTGCGGGCCGCGCTCACGGCGCTGTCGCTTCTGATCGCGGCGCAGATTTTGTTCTGGACCTTCACGTTTCCCGCCAACACCGCCACCCGCAACTGGACGGAGATTCCCGCAAATTGGGAGGCGCTGCGGCGGAATTGGGAATTCTCCCACGCCGCCGGCGCGTTGTGCCAGTTTGGCGGCCTGGTCTATCTGATCCGGGCTTCGCTTCGCGGCGGTTGAAGCAGGCCTTCAGACCGCCTTGCGGATATCGCTCTCGGCGCTTTCGTCCGGCTCCAGGCCGAATTCCTTCAGCTTGCGATAGAGCGTCGAGCGGCCGATGCCCAGCCGCCGCGCCACTTCCGACATATGGCCTTCATAGCGGCCGATGGCCATGCGGATGATTTCGGATTCCAGTTCCTCGAATTTGCGGATATGGCCGCCGGCATCGGTCACCGGCAGCGCGTAAGGCGAATGCATGCCAAGCGCGGGCGCGGCCGCATGCATGCCCGGCATCGGCGCCGCCACACTCTGGCGCATTCCCGCTTCCACGCCCATCGCCGCGGCGATCTGAGGAAAGTCGCAGACATCCAGCATGGCGCCGTCGCACAGGACCACGGCGCGGAAAATTGTGTTCTCCAGCTGACGGACATTGCCGGGCCAGGTGAAATTCTGGATCAGCTGGGCGGCGCCCGGTGTGAGGCCCGTCACCGGCTTATTCTCTTCGGCGGCGAAGCGGGCAATGAAGTGGCGGGCGAGCGGCGCGATGTCGCCGGCGCGGTCGCGCAAGGACGGCACCAGGATGGGAAAGACGTTGAGGCGGTAATAAAGGTCTTCGCGGAACGCGCCTTCGCGCGCCATCTGGCCCAGGTCGCGGTTGGTGGCCGAGATGATGCGCACATTCACTTTCACCGGGCGCTTGGAGCCGACCGGATCGACTTCGCCTTCCTGCAAGGCGCGGAGCAGCTTGACCTGCATGTCCAGGCGCAGCTCGCCGATCTCGTCCAGGAACAGGGTGCCGCCATCGGCCTCCTGGAACTTGCCCAGATGCTTGTCGGAGGCGCCGGTGAAGGAGCCTTTCTCGTGCCCGAACAGGATCGACTCGATCAGGTTTTCCGGGATCGCGCCGCAATTGACGGTGACGAAAGGCTTGCCGGCGCGCGCCGACGTGCCTTGGATGGCGCGGGCGATCAATTCCTTGCCGGCGCCGCTTTCGCCTTCGATCAGGATGGGGATGTCGGACTGCGCCGCGCGGGCACCCAGGCGGAACACCTGCTTCATTTCCGGCGCTTCGGCGATCAGGTCGTCGAAGGTGAGGCGATTGTCCGTCTTCTTCTTCAGCTGCTTCACTTCGCCGGACAGGGTGCCGATCTTCAGCTGGTTGCGGATCGAAACCGCGATGCGTTCGGGGCTGGCGGGCTTGACCAGGAAATCGTTGGCGCCGGCGCGCATGGCTTCCACGGCGGAATCGATGCCGCCCTTGGCGGTGAGCACGATCACGGGAAGGTCGGCATTGGTGGCGCGCAGCTTGCCCAGAACCTCGATGCCGCCCATGTCGGGCATCACCAGATCGAGCAGCATCAAGGTGATCTGATCGCCGCGCACGCCATTGATGAGATCCAGCGCCGGCTGGCCGCCGGGCGCGGTGACCACCGTCATGCCGCTGCGGGTGATCGCGGTTTCCAGCAAGCGGCGCTGGACCGGATCGTCATCCACGACAAGTATCGTCTGCGCCATGACCGCTGTTCCAAATTTGAGCAGCGTGCATTCTGCGCATGGTGGGTAAATGGGGGGTTTAAACCTGTCTTTGTCCGGGACAAGGCTCGCTATGCTTAAGGAAACATGAATCGGTGCAAACGCCATGAATGACAGGGAAAAAACCTATTGGCACCGGTTCGCGGCCGAAGCCCGGCATCTGGGCTCGCCGCTTTATGAAAGCCTGTCGTTGGCGATCGAGGACGATGCGGAGCTGAAGGGGCTGGCGGCGCGGGCTCAAGCTGGCCAGCCGCATGCCAATCTTTTGCTCGGGGCGGTGCATTTTCTTCTGCTGCGGGGCGTGGAGCATCCGCTCAAGAATTTCTATGCGACGCTGGGTGGGACCGGAAGCGGCAACGTCTTTCCCGTCTTCCGGGATTTTGTCGTCACCCATTGGGAGCAGGTGGCGGCACTGATCGAAACGCGCGTCACCAACACCAATGAGGTCGCCCGGTCCTGTGTGCTGCGGGCGGGCTTCGCGGCCCTGGCGGAACGCGAAACGCTGCCGCTGCGGTTGATCGAAATCGGGCCCAGCGCCGGGCTCAACATGATCTGGGACCGGTATGGCATGCGCTATCGCCGGGACGGCGCCGTGGTGACGGCGATCGCGCCCGATGCGCCGCTGGTGCTGGAGTGCGAACTCAGGGGCGAAAATATGCCGCCCTTGTCGCCGCCGCCCGCTATCGCCGGCCGCATCGGCCTGGAACGCGATCCCGTCAATCTCTCCGATCCGGACGACCGGGATTGGCTGAGGGCCCTGGTATGGCCGGATCAGCCGCATCGCTTGGACCGGCTGGATCGCGCCATCGCGATTTACCTGGGGGCGCCGCCGGAAATATTGCGTGGCGATGCCTTGGCGCTGTTGCCGGAGGTGCTGGCCCGGATGCCGCCACAGGATGCGATCTGCGTCTATCACACCATCGCGGTCTATCAATTCTCCGCCGCCATGAAGGCGGCGCTGGCCGCCATTCTGGCGGGGGCGGGCCGTCCCCTCTGGCATCTGTCATTCGAGTTTGACGGAGCGGACTATGCGCTGACCCTGACCCGGCACCAGGGCAGGGAGGTCCAGGCCGAGCGGCTGGCGAAGGCGCAGGCCCATGGCGGCTGGATGGCCTGGCGCGGCTGACGGATCCTCAGCCGGCGGGGAACATTCTGTCGCAATCCCGATCCGGACCTCCCATTGCCGGGAGGCTTCGGTTTGCTATATTGCGGCTTCTTTCCGAGAGCGAATCCCATGGCCGACCACCACGACGATCACTTCACGCCCGGCTCGATGGATATCAGCCAGCATCAACGGGCCTATGCGGGGTTCCTCACCTTCGCGAAATGGTCGACGGGCTTCCTGCTGTTGATCATGGTCTTGCTGGCCATCTTCCGGACCCACGGGTAAGCGGGTCGGGGGCTGGGGATGAAACTTGCGATCCCCAGAGAAACGGTTCCGGGTGAGACGCGGGTTGCCGCGACACCGGAATCTGTCAAGAAATTCAAAGGATTAGGACTTGACGTGACGGTGGAAGCCGGCGCGGGCGCGCATGCGCGCATCGCCGATGCCGATTATGCCGCCGCCGGGGCCACCATCGCCCCCGATGCCCGCGCGGCGCTGGCCGATGCCGACATCGTCCTCAAGGTCCGGGGCCCCGGCGCCGCCGAAAGCGCCCTTTTGAAAAAGGGCGCCGTGGTCGCCGCCATGCTGGCGCCCCACACCGAAAAAGCCGCCATCGCCACTCTGGCAGGCCAAGGCGCCACCGCTTTCGCCATGGAGTTCCTGCCCCGCATCTCCCGCGCCCAGGCCATGGACGTGCTGTCGTCCCAATCCAATCTCGCCGGCTACAAGGCCGTGATCGATGCCGCCGCCACGTTCGGCCGGGCCATGCCCATGATGATGACGGCGGCGGGCACCATCGCCCCGGCACGCGTGCTGGTGATGGGCGTGGGCGTAGCGGGCCTTCAGGCCATCGCCACCGCCAAACGCCTGGGCGCCATCGTCAGCGCCACCGATGTGCGGCCCGCCACCAAGGAACAGGTGGAATCCCTGGGCGGCACCTTCGTCGCCGTGATGGACGAGGAATTCAAGAACGCCCAGACCGCGGGCGGCTATGCCAAGGAAATGTCGGCAGAGTATCAGGCCAAGCAGGCAGCCCTGATCGCCGAGACTATCAAGAAACAGGACATCATCATCACCACCGCGCTGATTCCAGGCAGGAAGGCGCCCGTGCTGGTGTCGGAAGAGATGATCAAGACCATGAAGCCCGGTTCGGTGATCGTGGACCTGGCGGCGGAAGCAGGCGGCAACACGCCCCTCACCAAGTCCGGCGAAGTGGTGGAAGTCCATGGCGTCACCATCATGGGCTATTCCAATCTGCCGGGACGGCTGGCGGTGGATGCCTCCTCGCTCTATGCCCGCAACCTGTTCAATTTCGTGTCGCTCTTGGTGGACAAGAAGACGGGTGCGCTGGCGATCGATTGGAACGATGAAATCGTCAAAGGCGCGCTGGTGGCCAAAGACGGCGAAGTCGTGCATCCGGCGGTAAAGTCATAAGCGAAGCCTGTTCGGGCTTCGAGGGATGGGACATTTATGGAAGCAATCGATCCCTTCGTATTCCGGCTTTCGATTTTCGTGCTGGCGATCTTTGTCGGTTATTTCGTGGTCTGGGGCGTGACACCCGCGCTGCATACGCCGCTGATGAGCGTCACCAACGCGATTTCCTCGGTCATCATTGTGGGCGCGCTGATCGCGGTGGCGGTACCTGTGTATTATGACGGTGCGCAATCTGGAATTGGCAAGAGCGCCTCGATGGAGAGGCATTCAGCAGAAGAGTCCGCCAAAGCAATCGCAAAGGTTCTGGCCGATGCGAAAGCAACCGGTGCTACACATATCGGGTTCACCGGAATAGACCAATACGATGCGCAACCTTCGCCTCAAAATGCGTGGACATCAAAAATATTAGGTTTCTTCGCGCTGATCCTGGCGTCGGTGAACATCTTCGGCGGCTTCCTGGTCACGGCGCGCATGCTGGCCATGTATAAGAAGAAGGGCGCGAAATGAGCGCCAATATCGCAGCCCTGCTTTACCTCGTCGCGGGCGTTCTCTTTATCCTTGCGCTGAAGGGCCTGTCTTCGCCTGCCACATCGCGCACGGGCAATCGCAACGGCATGCTGGGCATGTTGATCGCAGTGCTCACCACCTTGTGGGTGGCGGGTGTCTCCGATGTGTTGACCTGGGGTCTGGTGATCGGCGGCATCGCCATTGGCGGCGCCATCGGCGCGGTGATGGCCAAGCGCATCGCCATGACCAACATGCCCCAGCTGGTGGCGGCATTCCATTCGCTGGTCGGCCTGGCGGCGGTGTTGACCGCGGGCGCGGCGCTCTATTCGCCGGAAGCATTCGGCATCGGCACGGAAGGGGCGATCCGCGCCCAGAGCCTGGTGGAAATGTCCCTGGGCGTTGCCATTGGCGCCATCACCTTTGCCGGTTCCTTGATCGCCTTCGCCAAGCTCAACGGCAACATGTCGGGCGCGCCGATCATTCTGCCGGCGCGGCATCTGCTCAATCTTCTGATCTTTTTGGTGATCGTAGGGTTGATCGTCTATTTCACCATGGACCAGCCGCACTGGGCCTTCTGGGCGATCACCGCCCTCAGCTTCGTGTTCGGCATCACCTTGATCATTCCCATCGGCGGCGCCGACATGCCGGTGGTGGTGTCGATGCTGAATTCCTATTCCGGCTGGGCGGCGGCGGGCATCGGCTTCACCTTGGAGAACACGGCCCTGATCATCACCGGCGCGCTGG